>JAICEP010000288.1 GCA_025924095.1 Sorangium sp. | reverse complement strand
GGCGATCAGGGCCAGGCTGGAAAAGGCGATCGCCGAGATCCGCAGGCTCGAGGGGCTCATGACGACCTGGCGGCCGGAGAGCGAGCTGTCGCGGGTCAACGCGGTGGCCGGGAAGGGCGCCGTGGAGGTGAGCCCGGAGTCGCTCGCCGTGATCGAGAAGAGCCTCTGGATCAGCGAGCGCTCCGGGGGGGTCTTCGACATCACCTTCGAGGCGATGCACGGGCTCTGGAAGTTCGATGAGGACATCGACGACAACGTGCCGCGGAGGGACGATGTCGAGCGGGCGCGGGCGCTCATCGATTACAGGCAGATCAAGCTCGATCGCGCGCAGCGCACGGTGATGCTCGGGAAGCCGGGAATGCGGATGAGCCTCGGGGGGATCGCGAAGGGCTACGCCGTCGACGCCGCGGCGCGGGTGCTGCGGGCCGAGGGGCTCTCGTCGTTCTTCATCCAGGCAGGCGGGGACCTCTACATCGCCGGGAAGAAGCCGGACGGGTCACCATGGCGGGCGGGTGTCCGGGATCCGCGCGGCAAGGACGCGAACGACTACTTCGCGATGATCGAGGTCGAGGACCACGCGTTCTCGACGGCGGGCGACTACGAGCGGAGCTTCATCAAGGAGGCCCGGCGCTACCACCACATCCTCGATCCGCGGACGGGATTCCCGGCGTCCGAGAGCCGGAGCGTCACCATCTGGGCGAAGGACGCGCTGACCGCGGACGCGGTCGACGACGCGGTGTTCATCCTGGGGGCCGAGAAGGGGCTCGCGCTCGTCGAGTCGATCGAGGACTGCGGGGCGGTGATCGTCGACCGGAGCAACAAGGTGTGGGTGTCGAAGCGGCTGGCAGGGAAGGTCGAGGTGCTCCGCCAGCCGACGGATGGGCTGTAGGCGGGGCCCTGGTACCCGATTCAGTGTCTCATCCTCATCACCGCGGAGATCCTGCGCGACCTCGCCGTCGAACTCCCCCGCTCAGCGCCACCCCCGACCCCCTCGCGCTCGCGACGCGCGGCGCTTCAGCCCTCGAAGAGCTCGTCCAGCGTCCTGGCAGCGAGGATCCGCTCGGCCCATACCGCGAGTCGCTCACCGGACGCAGCGAGGATCTGCTCCCGCCTCGCCTCGGGCACCTCTCCGAACCGCGTCCGGAGCTGGCGCAGCAGCACGGCACGCTGGCCCTCGTCGAGCCCCGCGCGCCGCCCCTCGTCGAGCCCTGCGCGCCGCCCCACGTCGAGCCCTGCGCGCCGCCCCTCGTCGAGCGCCGCCTGGCGCTCGCGGGCCTTGATGGCCTCGATCTCGGGGTTGCCCTTGCGCTCCAGCGCGCGGACGACCTCACGCTCGGCCGCCGCGCCGTCGAGCAGTGCGCGGACGGGGACCGGACGGACCAGGCACGGATCCTCGATCGTCGCGTCAGGCGTGAGCGGCACGAACCGCCCCTCGGCCGCCGACCATTCGGCGACCTCGTCGCGCTTGACGAAGAGGGCGAAGACGCGGCGCACGCCCCGGGCGAGGAGATCCTCGGCCTTCTCGCGCACGTCCCGCATCGATTGCTCGTTGACGATCTCGAACGAGAGCTCCTCCAGGTACCGGCGCCCCGTCGCCGGATCGGTCCCCGCCCTGCGGATGGAGAGGTCGGTGGCGAAATCCGAGCCCTCGGCGACGCGGGTGATGAGATCGGCCGCGCCGATGTAGCCGGGCCGAAGGTGCGGCGCGATCAGGAAATCCAGCCGCACCTGCTGCTCGGCGTGCGGCTCCAGCGCCGGCGCCGCGACGACCTTGCGCCCGCGGATCAGCTCGTCGCGCGTCACCTCCGGCGCCACGAGGTGCTCATCCACGGCCGGGAAATGCGCCCGCCGCGTGTCCGCAGGCGGGAGCTTGGCCGCCGCGCCGCCCCGGGCGGCCGGGGCGAGCAGGAGCGCGGCACCGGTCGGCTTCGGATCCATAGGACAAGGCTAGCACGACGGCGATCCCACGAGCCTCGCCGCCGCGCCAGCGCGCGCCGCGGGGCCGCTCCCGGAGCGCGCGCCGTCACCGCCGCCCGCGGCCGTCACCGCCGCCCGCGGCCGTCACCGCCCCCGGTACACCGGCTTCCGCTTCTCGGCGAACGCCCGCAGCGCCTCGAGCCGATCCTCGCTGCGCAGCGTCTCGTCGTAGTGCACCCGCTCGATCTCGAGGCCGAGATCCAGCGGCACGTCGTAGCCGTCCTCGATCGCCCGGAGCGCCGCCGCCTGCGCGATGGGCGCGCCGCGCGCGATCGGCTCGATCCACGCGATCGCGTCGTCGACCACCGGCGTCCCCTCGGGCGATACCCGGTTCACGAGCCCCCAGGCGAGCGCCTCGGCCGCGGTGAGCTTCCTGCCGAGCAGGATCATCTCCTTCGCCCGCGCCTCGCCGACGACGCGCGGCAGCCGCTGCGTGCCGCCCGCGCCCGGGATGATGCCGAGCGACGTCTCCGGCAACGCGAGCTCGACGTGCGGCGCCGCCACCCGGAGATCGCAGAGCAGCGCGAGCTCCAGCCCCCCGCCGAACGCGACCCCGTTGATCGCCGCGATCACCGGCTTCGGGCTCCGCGCGAGCACCCCGAGCTCCGTTCGGTACAGCCCCACCTGCCGGCGGACGTCGTCCGGGCTCATGCCCTGCCGCTCCTTGAGGTCGGCGCCGGCGCAGAACGCCTTGTCCCCGGCGCCCGTGATCACGAGCGCCCGCACCTCCGGATCGTCCACGAGCTCGCGCCCGAGGCGCCCGAAGGCGAGCAGCGCGTCGCGGGAGAGCGCATTGCGGCGATCCGCCCGATCGAGGGTGAGAACCGCGACCGCGCCGCGCCGGTCGAGCTTCACGGGAGAGGCGTCCGACATGGAGCCTCCCTAGCCGACCACAGCGGCGCGGCAAAGAGGCGCCCTCACTTGGCGTCGGCCGCCTTCTTGGCCTTGGTCCCCGTCGCCTCGAGCTTGCCCAGCCGCGCCCGGATCTCCGCGTTGTCGCGCCGCAGCGCCTCGAGCTCGTCCCGCAGCCGGTCCAGCTCGCGCTTGCCCGCCCCGCCGAGATCGCGGAGCACCTCGCGGATCCGCCGCCGCACCCGGCCGTCGAGATCGCGGTCGAGCTGCCGCTGGAGCGCGCCGCGCGACCGGCCGTCGCCGAGATCGCCCAGCGCGCGCGCGACGTCGACCCGGAGGTACGGATCCGGCTGATCGAGCAGCTCCTCGAGGAGCTCGCGCGTCCGCCGATCGGTCGAGAGCTTCGGCAACGCCAGGATCGCCGCGCGGCGCCCCCGCGTCGGGATGCCGTAGCGCGTGCGGGCCGTCAGGTGCGGCACGGCGCGCTCGTCGCGCAGGTTCGCCAGCCCGTCGATCACGCCGCAGCGGATGACCTCGCCCCAGGAGGGACGGTCGAGCAGGTCGATCAGCGTGTCGAACCCCGCGCTCTGCCGCGTGGCCCCGAGCGCCCGCGCCGCCTCGGCCTGGACCAGGTAGCTCGCGTCGCGCAGGGCGAGCTTGCCGAGGAGCTCCGCCGCCCTGGCCGACCTGAAGCTGCCCAGAGCGCTCGTGACCGCCCGCCTCACCTTCGGGTGCTCCACGCCCGCGTTGCCCTCGAGCAGCGCGAACGCCGCGCTCGACTGGAGCGCGCCGAGCGCGCTCGCCGCGGCGGCGCGCACCCCCCAGAACTCGCTCGCGCCGGAGAGCGACTGCCCGAGCGCCCGCCTCGTCGGCGGGTCGTCGCGCCGCGAGAGCGGCTTCGCGGCGAGCATGCGGCCGCGCGCCGTCGGCGCGTGGGCGAGCTGCGCCCGCAGCAGATCGGCCGGCGCGTCGATCTTGACCTCCCCCAGGATCCTGAGGTCCGGATCCACCACGACGAAGCGAGGACGCCGCGGGAGCGGGATGACGAAGGTGTGCGCCTGCTGGTCCACCCGCCGCACCTCGCGGCGCACGCTCGATCCCTTGCCGTCCGCGAAGCCGAAATCGAGCACGAGGTCGAACGCGAAGACCGGCGGCGTCGAGGCGTCCGGCTGGAGCGCGTGCTCCCGGCTGGGGTGCTGCCCGGCCGCCTGCGTCTGCTTCACGGTGACGGTGCACTGATCGCCCTCGAGCTCGATCTTCACGTCGAGCTCGGGGTGCCCGGCGCGGAAGACCCACTGCTCGAAGAAGCGCTCCAGCGACTTGCCGCTCACGTCCTCGAACGCGCGGGCGAGATCCCGTGTCTCCACGACCCCGCGCGCGTGGCGCGTCAGGTAGGTGCTCACCCCGCGCCAGAAGAGCTCGTCTCCGAGCTCCCGGCGGAGCAGGTGCAGCACGAGCCCGCCCTTCTCGTAGAGGTGTCGATCGAAGACGTCGAGCGGCGCGTCGTAGTCCTGACAGACGATGGGCCGCCGGTAACGCCCGCGCGCCTCGCCCAGGTACGCGTCGAGATCGGCCTTCACGCTGTGATCGTACTCGTCGGCGCCGAGGTGGTGCTCCCGATAGACGTGCTCCATGAAGGTGGCGAATCCCTCGTTGAGCCAGCCGTGCGACCAGTCGCGGCACGTCACGAGATCGCCGAACCACTGGTGCGCGAGCTCGTGCGCGATGAGGTCGTCCGACGAGATGTCGAGCGCCGCCCGCTCGTCGAGCAGGATGTGCTCGTACATCGTGGTGGCGGTCGTGTTCTCCATCCCGCCGAAGATGAAGTCGCTCACCACCACCTGCGCGTAACGACGGAACGGATACTTGACGCCGAGCTTCTCGCTGAAGTGACGGATCATGTCCGGCGTGCGCGCGAACGTGCGGCGGCCGTCGTCCTCGCGCCCCTTCGGCACGAAGTACGCGAGCGGGATGTCGAGCGCCGCGTCGTCGATGCGGGCGAACTCGCCCGCGACCAGCGTGAACAGGTAGCTCGGGTGGGGCTCGTCCAGCCGGTAGTGGAAGACGCCCGCCTTCTGCGATCGCGCGTCGCTCTCGAGCTCGCCGTTCGACAGGCAGTACCAGCCCGGCGGCACCTCCGCGCGGAGCTCGGTCGTCTGCTTGATATGGGGCTTGTCGATGCAGGGGAAGATGTGGCGCGCGTCCTCGTCCTGGCACTGCGTCCAGACCTGGCGCGGGCGGTCGGGGACGTGCTCGTCCGGCTGGAGGAAATAGATCCCCCGCCGCGGCGTCGCCCGGTACCGGACAAGGATCGACACCTCGGCCTCGTCGAGCGGCACGGCCACGCGGAGCGTCTCGCCGTCGTAGGTGTGCTCGGCCGGGTGGAACGCGCCGCTCGCCGCCTTGCCCGCGCCGCGCCGGGGCTTCGCTGCGCGCCCGGCGCCGGCGCTGATCTCGACCGCCTCCAGATCGAAGCCGACGGCGTCGAGCGCGACCTCGCGCGCGGCAGGGTCGACGCGGACCACGTCGAGCCGCGCCGTGCCGCGGATCGAGCGCTCCGCGACGTCGAGCGCGAGATCGAGGGCGATGTGGCGGATCGTGAACGGGCGCGAGCGCTCGTAGACGCGCCTCGTCCCGGCGAGCGCGAAGGGGCGGGACGCGAGCGCGAACTCGGACGACGAGAGCGCGGAACCGCAGGCACAGCGCGAATGGAGCCGGTACTCTAGGGACATCTCGGCGGAGTTTCCCCGCGCGGCGCCCGGCGCTGCAAGCAAGAACTCATGCGCCGGAGCGGGCGGCCGGGCCGCTCAGCTCGTCTTGAGGCCGTCGAGCACCTCGAGCGCGAGCTCGTACTTGCCGAGCGGCGGCATCAGGTAGGCCCCCTGCACCCGCTCGCGCACCGAGAAGAGCATCTCGCGGGCGATCTTCACCCCCTCCTTGCGCGCCTCGGGCCCGGCCGGCACCTTGCGCATGCGCTCGCGGATCTCCTCGGGGATCTGCATGCCAGGCACCTCGTTGTGGAGGAACTCGGCGTTCTTGTAGCTCACCAGCGGGAGCACGCCGATCAGCACCGGCATCCCCAGGTGCTCGATGCGCCGCAGCACCTTCTCGAGGAGATCCTGGTGGAAAATAGGCTGCGTCATGATGATGTCGGCCCCCGCGGCGCGCTTGCGCTCCAGGCGCGCGACCTCCTTGTCGAGGTCCGGGGCGCCGGGCTCGAGCCCCGTGGCGAGCAGGAACGACGTCTTGCCGCCCGGGATCGGCTTGCCGGCCGGGTCGAGGCCGCGGTTCATCGTGCTCGCCATGTTGAGCAGCCCGATCGAGTCGAGGTCGTAGACGGCCGTCGCCTCCGGGTAGTCGCCGACCTTCGGCGGATCGCCCGTGATGATGACGAGGTTCTTGATGTCGATCGCGTGGGCGCCGAGCAGGTGCGCCATCTGGCCGATGAGGTTCCGGTCGCGGCCGCAGACGTGCAGCATCGGCTCGATGCCGTAGCGCTGCACCAGGAGCGAGCAGAAGGCGAGGTTCGTCATCCGCGCGGTGGCGCGCGGGCCGTCGGCGACGTTCACGACGTCGACGCCGCTGTCGATGAGCATCTTCGCCGCGCTGAGCGCGCTCTCGGGGCTGAGGCCCGGCGCCGGGTTCACCTCGACGGAGACGACGAACTTGCCCGCCGCGATCTTCGCCGCGAGGGGGCTCCGCTCGCCGAGCGGCGTGGGCTCGCTCCCCGTGGGCGCGTCCATCGTGATGTGCGGGCGCGTGGCGACCTCGGGCGCGGCGCCGCCCCGGAGCATGCGGGCGGATTTGGCCATCCACTTGACGTGCTCCGGCGTGGTGCCGCAGCAGCCGCCGATCATCACGGCGCCCGCCTGGATCATGCGGCGGGCGAAGACGTCGAAGTACTCGGGCGTCGCCATGTAGAGCATGCGGCCGTCGACCGTGCGGGGCAGGCCCGCGTTCGGCTGCACGCAGAGCGGGAGCCCCGCGGTCGCCATCCGCTCCGCCATGGCGAGCGACAGCTGCGGGCCGTCGCCGCAGTTGACGCCGATCAGGTCGACGCCCCAGTCCCGCAGCGTCCGGGCGACGCGCTCCGGCTCGCTGCCGTCGGCCACGACGCCGCTCGTGTCGAACGTCATCGACGCGAGCACCGGGAGCCCCGGCGCGGCCTTCCGCGCCGCCTCGATGGCGAGCTTGATCTCGTCAAGATGGCGAAATGTTTCAAGAATCAGGAAGTCTACGCCCCCCTCGGCGAGCGCGCCTGCCTGCTCGGCGAACGTGCCGGCCGCGGCGGCGAGGTCGTCGCGCGTGGCCACGCCGGGCACGAGCCCGGTCGGGCCGATCGAGCCGGCGACGTAGGCGTCGCCGCCCGCGACCTCGCGGGCGATGCGCGCGCCCGCGAGGTTGAAGTTGCGCACCTCGTTGACGAGCCCGTACCGCTCGAGGCGGAACCTGTTCGCGCCGAAGGTGTTCGTCTCGATGACGTTCGCGCCCGCCGCGAGGTAGTCGGCGTGGACCTTCTTCACGAGGTCGGGGCGCGCGACGTTGAGCTGCTCGAAGTTCTGGGTGACGAACACCCCGCGCTCGTAGAGCAGCGAGCCCATCGCGCCGTCGACCACGAGGATCGAGCGCCGGAGCGCGTCGAGGAGCGGGGCTTCTGGTCTCGTGCGGGACATGGGGCGCATCGTAGGGTCGGTCCGGCTTCTCAGGAAGGGGGCGCTACGCGGTTGACGTCGCGGTCAGGATCTCGGTAGGCAGATCTCGAGATGAGCACGCCCCGATGGCTTCACGCATTCGCCCTGGCGGTCTCCGCCGCTGCTCCGCTCCTCGCCGCCTCCTCGCCGGCGCACGCCTGGGATCCGGTGGTGCACCGCTCGGACGCGGGCGTGGATCTCTACCTGTGGAGCGCCCGCGTCCTCGGCGCGTCGATCGCCGCGGTCCCCTTCATCCAGTTCGAGCCGACGCCCGATCTGTTCATCAACCTGAAGTTCCCGCTGGCGCTCTCCCTGAACGGCCCGGGGGATGTCGAGGATCCGCTCGACGGCCAGTCGCGCGCGGGGCTCGGCAACCCGACGTTCACGCTCTACTACTCGGACAGCAAGCGCAAGCTCACGTGGTACGCGGGCGGGCGCGCCGGGCTGCCGCTCGGCGTGGTCGACGACTACGACTGGCGCTTCGCCACGGGCTACGCGTCGGCGGCGATGGCCTATTACGATCTGCACCTCTGGGCGGCCGACGCGCTCCCGATCGGCGGGCTCGGCGGTATCGAGTACCGCTTCGGGCGCCCCTTCGTGCTCAGGGCGGGCGGCGACCTCACGTTCTTCGTCCCGGTGGGCGACGGTGGCCAGCTCGGGTCCTTCGGCGGTTCGGGCGATCTCGACGTGGTGTTCCAGGCGAAGATCGAGCCGGAGTTCCAGAGCCGCGCCGGCTTCGGTGGCGGCATGGCGCTCCAGACCGTGTGGGTCCCGTCCTCGGCCGCAGATGACCGGGGGCAGGTCTCGCTGCTGCCGTATTTCGTGTATGACAGCCAGAAGAGCTTCTTCATGCGGGCGGGCGCGCTCCTCGCGCTGGACGCGCCGCTCGGACCGGCGTTCGACCGGGGGAGGATGGCGTCGCTCTACCTGCAGTTCGGTGGGCACATCGACTAGCGCGCCGGGCGGCTCGACAGGGCGAGGGATGAACCGCAGGGGCACAGGTGCCGTGTCGGGCAGGACGGCGCCGCCGGCGCGCTCGCCCGGGCCCCTCGCCGTCATGGAGGCTCGAACATGACCCGTCGCCGCGCCATCGCCTGGGGCGCCGCCGCCGTCGCCCTGGTGGCCGTCGCGCTCCTCACGCTCATGCTGACCCGGTTTCCGCCGGACACGACGCCCGAGGGCGCCTACCTCCGCATCGCTTACCGCCTCGGCGCCAGCGATCTGCGCACGTGCTTCTCGTACCTCGAGGACCGGGCGCAGCACGCGGCCTACACCATCCGGGACTACCGGCTGAAGGCGAGCGAGCGGATCGAGGCGAGCTACCCGGAGCCGGAGCGCACGCGCCTGCTCGAGCAGTACCGCGCGCACGCGACGGCCGAGGACGGGGCGGACGTGTGGGTCGACATCGCCGCGAAGCAGGGCTTCGTCGCGCGCCTCCGGCGTGATCTGTCCGGCGTCGCGAAGGTGGAGGTGACGGGCGAGCGGGCCACGGTCGAGACGGCGCGCGGCACGCGGTACCCGTTCCGGCGGCGGGACAACGGCATCTGGGGGCTCACGCTCTTCACGGCGGACCTCGTGGCCGAGGCCGAGCGGGCGGCGCGGGACTGGGACGTCGTGGAGAAGGCGGCGCTCGATTACGAGCGGGGGCGGTGAGC
>JAICEP010000287.1 GCA_025924095.1 Sorangium sp. | reverse complement strand
GCCGGACCGGAGATCGCCGCGCTCCGCGATCGCGGGCCGCGCCCCGTCGAGGCGGCCGACCTCCGGGCGCCGGACCCTTCCGGCGATCTCGCGATCGTCTACACCTCGGGCACCACCGGGCGCCCCAAGGGCGCGGTGCTGCCGCGCCGTGCGTTCCTCGCCGCCGCCGCGGGGAGCGCCGCCAACCTCGGCATGCGCGACGACGATCGCTGGCTGCTCTGCCTGCCGCTCTGCCACGTCGGGGGCCTCTCGATTGTGACGCGCTGCCTGCTCGCGCGGCGTGCCGTCATCCTCGCGCCCCGCTTCGACCCCGCGTCGGTGCTCGCCTCGATCGTTCGCGACCGCGCGACGCTGCTCTCCGTCGTGCCGACCATGCTGCTCGCGCTGCTGGAGGCCGATCGTGACAACGTCCTCGCCCGGCTCCGCGCGGTGCTCGTCGGCGGCGCGGGCGCTCCGGAGCGGGCGCTCGACGAGTGCGCGCGCCGCGGGGTCCCCGCGCTCACCACCTACGGCCTCACCGAGGCGTGCTCGCAGGTCACGGTGCAGCGCCCGCGCGATCCGCGCGCCCGCGAGCCGGGCTCCGGCGCGCCGATCGCCGGCATCGATCTTCGCATCGAGGGCGCCGGCGGCGACGGTGTGGGCCGCATCGAGATCCGCGGCCCGGTGCTGTTCCGCGGCTACTACCGCGGCCCCGAGCGCGCGCCGGAGCTCCTGGTCGACGGCGCCGGGTGGTTCAGCACCGGCGATCTCGGCGCGCTCGACGCCGCCGGGCGGCTCCACGTCGCGGCGCGCCGGAGCGACCTCATCGTGACAGGCGGCGAGAACGTCTATCCCGCCGAGGTGGAGCAGGTCCTCGCGTCCTGCGCGGGCGTCGTCGGCGCCGTGGTGTTCGGCGTGCCGGACGAGCGGTGGGGCCACGTCGTCGCGGCGGCGATCGTCCCCGACCAGGCCGCGCCCGGCGCGCCGGTGGGCGCCGCGCTCTCGCCTGCGCTGCTCGACGACCTCGCGGCTGTCGTCGCGGCGCGGCTCGCCCCGCACAAGCGCCCGCGGCGCCTCTGCTCCGTCGCGGCGCTCCCGTTGACCTCAGCGGGCAAGCTCGATCGCGCCGGCGCGGCGGCGCAGCTCGCGGCCGCGCTCGCGCCGTTCCCCGCGCGCTAGCGCGCCGGCGGCCGGCGCTCGCCGCGGTCACCCGAGCGCGGTGCGCAGCCCGTCCGGGAGCGGACACGGGATGAAGCGCGCGCCGTCGATGCACACGTGCACCGTCTGCCCAATTGCGGCGATCCCGCCCGCGGTCGTCACGCGGTAACCCACCGTGAACGAGGTGTCGCCGAGCTTCGGCGCGAGCACCTCGACCTCGATCGTGTCGCCGAACCGGAGCGGCAGCAGGTAATCGGCCTCGGCGTGGACGAGCGGCAGCTTGATCGCGCCGCCCGCGATGAGGGCGGGCAGGTCGATGCCCCGCTCCTTCAGGGCGATCATGTACGCGTCGCTGAAGTACTCGAGGACGCGCGGGTAGAAGACGATCCCGGCCGCGTCGACGTCCTGGAAGCGCACGGCGCGGCGCTCCACGGCGAGGCGGGGCGCGGTCTGCTTGAGCTCATCGATGCTGAAGGCGCGCTTCATCGCGCTGCAAGCTAGCGCAGGAGACGCCGCGCGCGTCACGAGCAAGCGGCGCGCTGCAGGGAGCGGCGCCTCGCGCTGCCGCATCGCCACGCGCCGGCGCGGCCGGTCCCGGCGGGCAGCCGGCCCGGTGTCACGTGGCCGTTCCGTCCCTTTCTGCTCGCCGCCGTCCCTTTCGCGGTCCATGCTCGCCCCGATGGCTGACCGATGTCCCGGCGGCCTCGGGCCCGGGTCCCGCAGGCTGGGTCGCGCCACCGGGAAGGACCGCGACAGGTGCGCGACGCGACACCTCGGGACCGGCGCGCCGCGCTCCCGCGGCGCGGCCTGCGCGCTCGCTTGCCTGCTGGCAGCTGGCCTCGCGGCAGCGTGCGAGCCTGCGTCGACGTCGCCCCCGACGCCCACGTCCTCCCAGAGTCCGCCGATCGCGCGGCTGGCGGCGCTGCCGCGTCCCGCGGTCGCGGAGACCCGGGCGCCGACGGGCGCCGCGCAGGCGTCGAACCCGCTCGGCCTCCCCGCGCACCCGGTCAAGCTCGATCTCGGCCGCCGCGTGTTCACCTTCTCGGACCGGATGCTCGCCGGGGCCAAGCTCGGATCGACGCTCGTGCTCTACGCGGCGACCGTGGTCGGCTTCGAGGGCGACGACCTCATCATCGAGGGGAGGGGCGGACCGTCGTACAAGGTCCACCCGGGCTACGTCGTCCCCGTGCCCGACGCGCCGCGCCTCCGGCCGCACGAGCCGGTGCTCACGGAGTGGAACGGCGTGATGAAGCACGCCGTCATCACCCGCTTCGTGAAGGACAAGATGGAGGTCCGCTACACCGACATGGACCCGCGGACCCCGCTCGCGCAGCTCAAGGGTGTCCGCTTCGTCGTGCAGACCGAGGGGCTCGCCCCCGGCAACTTTGCCGCATGGAAGGACGGCGAGACGTGGCGCCACGTGCTCCTCGTGTCGCGGCTCGGCGGCTCCCCGGCGGAGCCGGGCGCAGTCCTGACATCGCTGCCGAGCAGCTCGGCGCGGTGGTTCGCCCTCGGTTACGGCGGCGCCGCCCTGCTCGCCGACGAATCGGCGCTGCGCCCGCTCCCCGTCAAGCCGCGGCTCAAGGTCGGGGCGAGCGTCTGGGCCGAGTGGGTCGGTGCGCTGCGCCCCGCGGTCGTGCAGAGCGCCGAGGAGACGGGTCTGTACACCGTCAAGTTCGAGCGCGCCGGGCGGCCGGTCACGGTCGGCTGGGGACTGCTCACGCCGCCGCTCGATCCATAGCCGCGCGCGCGGCTGCGGATCGAGGGGCCACGCTGGGCGCGGCGTCGACCCGAGCCAGGGAGAAGCTCAACCGCGAAACCCGATAGAGCACGCCGGCGCGCGACGCAGGTGCGCAAGGTGCTACGCGTTTTCGCCCGACATAGAGAGTGGTAAGCGCTGTAGTATGGATCTCAAGAGCGCCTGGCTGATAACGCGCCAGTGGGTTCCTTTCACCCTGAGGACCATGTTCTATGGCACCGTATCGCTGACGCTGGGGCCTCTCACACCGCAGCGCTCTGCGAGCCTCTGGGCGATGCGGCGCTGGTGCCAGGCGAGCGCACGCGGGCTCGATATCGATATCCAGGTGAGCGGCCTAGAGAACGTTCCTCCTGGGGTCTTTATCTACTGCTCCAACCACCAGAGCGTGCTCGACATCCTGGTGCTCGGCGCGGTGCTGCCGGGCGACTTCAAGTGGGCAGCGAAGCGCTCTCTCCTGAAGATCCCGTTCCTTGGCTGGCACCTCCAGCTCGCGGGCCATGTGCCGGTGGATCGCACGGTCGGCTCCCGCGCCGCGGTCGAGGCGATCTCGCGGTTCGAGCAGGTGCTCCGGAGAGGCGCGCCGCTGCTCGTGTTCCCGGAGGGGACGCGGAGCGAGGACGGCGTGCTCCGGCAGTTCAAGAACGGCGGCTTCTATGCCGCCGTCCGCGCCGGCGTGCCCGTGGTGCCGGTCGCCATCGAGGGCACGCACCTGCTCATGAAGAAGGGGGCGATCGACTCGGGCGACGGCACCCAGCGGCTCGTTCAGGTGCGGGTCGGCGCGCCGATCTCCGTGTGCCCGGAGGGCCGCGAGGTGGCGCGGGTGAGCGATCTCCGCGAGCGCGCCCAGGCCGCCGTGAGCGAGCTCCTCCGGTCGATTGGCGGTCGCGTCGAGGCGTCGACCGGCGCCGGCGCCGCCTCGGAGCCGCCGGCGAGCGGCGCCCGGACCGAGCAGGCGCCCGGCTGACGCGCCGGCGCGCCCGGATCAATCGCAGAAGCTGGGGAGCTCGTCGATCTCCGCGAGCAGCTCGGCGTAGTCCTCGATCGTTCGGCCCCCACGGGCGTCGTCGTCGAACTTGTAGAGCACGCGCCGCGTGAGGGGCACGCCGGCGTTTTCGTAAGCCTCCGCGTCGGTCGCCGTGTTGCCGAAGGCCCACGCGGGCAGCATCTCCCTCCTGTCGAAGAGCTGCTGCAGCTCCGCCGTCTTGTACTCCGCAGCGTCCTCACCCGTCGCGCCGGTCAGGCCGAGCGTGGTGTGCACGATGCCGGACGGGAAGCCGTAGGCATCGAGGAAATCGCGCGTGCGCTGGACGAGCCACTCCGGCCGCGCGGTCAGGTACATCGGGCGGTAGCCCTTGGCGACGAGCCGCTGGAACGCCGCCGCGGCGTGCGGCTGAACGCCGGGCAGCTCGCCGACGAGAAGGGAGGTGAACTCCTCCGTCTCCGTGCCGGTCAGCGTCCCATCGACGTCGCTCACGAACATCGGGGCGCCCCGGGGGACGACCTCGAGGAAGAGGTCGGCGCTCGACAGGTCGCCGCGGACGACCATGTGGACCCGGTGCCTGCCCACACCGAGCCGCTGCGCCGCAGGGATCTCGAAGTAGACCCGGCCGCCGTCGTCGCTCACGCCCTCGACCTCGGCGTGCGTCGCGTCCGCTTCCGTCGTGGTCGTCGAGCCGAGGCGCTCCCACTCGCCACCGCAGCCGCGGAGCACATAGATGTCGACCCGCTCACCCTTCAGATCCTTGTCGGTGAGCCCGTAGGCGAACTTACCGATGATCCACTGCGGCTCATCCGGGGTCAGGTAGAGATCGCGTCCGCGGTGGTTGGGAAACCCAGCAGCCGTGATGATGTACGAGGACGTGTGATTCCATGAGAGCTCCTCGCCTGGATCCGGCGGCGCGGAATCGCACCCGCGAACCAGGTCGCACAGGGGGCCCGGCGGCCCGCCGCCGCTCGAGAGGTCGCCGCCCTCACCGCTCGATGGGTCGCCGCCGCTGCCGCCCTGGCCATCACCGCTGCCGTCCTGGCCATCGGCGCTGCCGCCCTGGCCATCACCGCTGCCGCCCTGGCTCGATGAGCCGCCGCCCGGCGGCTCGTCGACCGGCGCCCACCCGAGCGTCGCGTCGGCCGATCCGCAGCCGATCGTGAGCATTGTTGTCGCCATGACAAGAAGGATCCTGGTCTGCATCGCGCCCGAGTGTGACCGAGTCGACCCCGTCCGAACAACGACCTTTCCGGTGATCGACGACCGCGCAAGACCTCGCGGCGGATCGCGCTCGCCCCTTGCGCGCGGAGCTGACTCCGGGCAATCGTAGCTGCCCCAACGATGCCCAAGCCCAACCCGAAGGTGCTGCTCCGCCAGGCCGGTGACTACCTCAAGGCTCACCCGGAGGAGATCGTGAGGGCGCTGCGCGGCGCGCTCGGCCTGCGCTTCGGCGTCCCGATCGATGCGCTGCGCTACCTGGCGCGGGAGCTCAGCGGCGGCAAGCGCGCGCCCAAGGACATCGTGATCGAGGCCGCGCCCCCCGGCCTGCGCCTCGCGCTCACCGTGAAGGTGATGGGCGCCCCGATCCGGGCCTCGTTCGCCGTCTACGCCGAGGAGCTCGATGTGCGCGCGGACGCCATCCAGGTCGGCCTGCGGATCGCCGACCTCAAGCTCCACGTGATGGGCGACGAGAGCTCGCCGATCGCCGGGCTCATTAACTCGGGGACGATCGATCTCGACAAACCGGGCAACCTCGTTTCCTTCATGCCGAAGCGGCCCGCCGCGCTGATCGACGCGAAAGATGACAGGATCACCCTGGATCTGCTCAAAATTCCCGCTGTCGGCGGGAATCCGGCGGTCGCGCGGGCGCTGCGCATCTGCGCGCCGGTGCTCGGTGTTCGTGCGCTGAAGACCAAGGATGACCACCTGGACGTGCACCTCAAGGCCACCCCCTCCGGAGTCGCCGCCGCGATCGCCGCGGCGCGCGCGGGCGTCTGAGGGTCTTTCCGGTAGGGGTTGTCGCCCGCTAGACTTCATCGCGCATGTCTCGGCTCCCCGAGCCCTCACCGGCTGCGCTCTCGCTTCAGTTCCTTGCCGAGATCGCGTCCGGAGCGACCACCCGCGTTGATCTCTGCAGGTCGGTAGGTCCGCACCGGCCCGGGGAGCTGCTCGCCGTCAAGCGGCTGCACCCGCACTTCGCCGAGGACCGGACGGTGTCCACCCGGTTCTTCGACGAGGTGCGCACGACCGCGGCGCTCAAGCACCCGAACGTCGTCGAGGTCGCCGGCTGGGGGACGGACGACCAGGGCTCGTACTTCGCCGTCGAGCTCGTGCAGGGCGTGAGCCTCGCGCGGCTCATGAAGACCGTCTTCGACACGGGCGAGGTCTTCTCCGAGCGGCTCGTCGTCCACATCGGCGCGACGCTCTGCCGCGGGCTCGGCGCGGCGCACGAGCTCCGCTCGCCGAGCGGCGAGCTGCTCAACCTTGTGCACCGCGATCTCACGCCGGGCAACGTGCTCGTCGGGTTCCAGGGCGAGGTGAAGGTCGCCGATTTCGGGCTCGCCAAATCGTCGCTCCGCGTGATGACCACGGCCGTCGGGGCGCGCCGGCGCGTGACGACCTACATGGCGCCGGAGCAGGCCCGCGGGGGCCCCGCCGACAGGCGCTCCGACCTGTTCTCGCTCGGCGTCGTGCTGTTCGAGCTCTTCTCGGGCAAGCACCCGTGGCCGTCGTCGAGCGACTACGAGCTCCTGCGGAACATGACGACGCAGCCCGCGGCCGACCTGCGGGAGCTCCGGCCGAAGATCGACAAGGAGCTCGTCGCGATCGTGATGCGCTGTCTCGAGCGGGACGCGCCCTCGCGCTTCCAGAGCGCGGACGAGATCCTCGCGCGGCTCGAGGGCTGGCTGCGCAGCCACGGGTACCTCGAGGGGAACGAGGAGGCGCTCGGCCGGTTCGTGCGGCGCAACGCGATGAGGCAGATGCGCTGGTTCGAGCGCGCCGTCTCCGGCGGCTTCGCCGGGGTCGCCAAGGCGCCGCGCCCCTCGCTTTCGGCCACGACGACGACGCACCCGCGCCGGCCCTCCGCCGACGTCGCGCGAGACAGGGGAACGAACGCCGCCGACCGGCTCCGCCGGAACGGCGCGGCGCGCGGCCCTGACGACGATGCGACCGACTTCGAGACGCGCGGCGGCGGCACGTCATCGCCGCTGCCGTCGGGCCCCGGCTCGCGCGGAACGGACACGGTGGACGGCAGCTCGCGCCGGCGCGGGACGCTGCCCTCCGAGACGGCCGACGAGAAGACCGTCGTCGTCGGGAGCAGCGGCCGCGGGCGCGGCGACCCCGCGTCCGGCAGCGGGCGGCAGCGCGGCAGCCAGCCTTCGTACGGATCCATCACCTCGCAGGACGCCGAGCCGCGCTCGACGTCCACGACGACGCCCACGTACGCCGAGCCGCCGCCCTCGATCACCGCCGCGGCCGCGTTCTCCCTGGAGCACGACGCCGGGGCTGCTCCCCTGGCGCAGGGCGCGCCGGAGAGCGCGCAGCAGCTCCACGCGGAGGTCGACCGGCTCACGACCGAGGCGATCCGGAGCCGCGAGGAGGCGCGCTTCGCGGTCGCGCACGCCGAGCGCAAGCTGGCGCTGGCCAAGGTGGCGGCGCACATCTCCGAGATGGCCGCCGAGGTGCTGCGCCTCGCCGCGAGCGCCGGCGCAGAGAGCGCGCAGCGCCGCCTCGACGAGGCGCTCGCGCTCGAGCGGGCGATGCACAAGGTCATGTTGGCGCCGCTCACGCTCGCGCCCGAGGCGACCGCGCTGCCTGTCGCTTGGGGCAACGAGCGGCAAGTCATCCTCGCCCAGCTCGGCCTCGAGCACCTGGCGTCGCCCGCGGCGCCGTCGCCCCCGGCCCTCGGCGCACCCTCGCCTGGGCTCCCTCCGGGGCGCCGGGACGCCGGCGCGGCCCCGCAGATCGCGACAGCGGCCGGCGCGAACGGGGGCGCTGCGGGCACGCCGGCCGCCGCGTTCGCCGTCCAGGGCGACGCGTCCGGCCCCGACACGCGGGCCAACCCGCCGAGCTCCGTGGAGGCGGTCGCGTTCCAGGCCAGCCTCCGGCCGATGCTCCTCGGGGTACCGCGCGCGCTCGCCCTCGCGGTCGCGGCGGCGGCCTTCATGGCCTTCGTCCTGCTGGCCTGGCTCTATTCCTGACGCGCAGGCGCGACGCGCGCCCTCGGAGCTCCGCTGTCGCGCGCGCGTGCACGCCGAGGAGCCCGCTCTTGCGCGGGCGCGCAGCGCCGAGACGTCGCTTGATCCCGGTGGGGCACGGCGGCTACCGTCCTAGGATCATGAGCGAGCAAGGCGACTGGGTGCTGATCGGCCTGGACGAGAACATGGCGCGCCGGCAGGGGATCCCCGCGCGCATGCCGGTACCTCGGGGCGAGTTCGAGGGGTTGGCCGACAAGGGCCTCAGCATCGACGCCGCCCGCAAGTGGATCAAGGACTTCCTCACGAGCTCCGAGCCCGGCAAGAGCGGCGTCTGGCGCAAGCAGAACAGCACGCTCGTCTCGCAGTTCGAGGCCTTCCTCGACAAGACCCCGGTCTGGGAGCGCGCGCAGAAGGCCTTCGGCGAGCGCGACTACGAGAAGGCGATCTCGGCGCTCAAGCGCATCGTCACCATGGACCCCGACGACCACGCCGCGCGGCTGAACCTCGCCTCGGCGCAGGCCAACATGGGCGACCACCCCGCGGCGCTGAAGAGCTTCCAGGCGATCCGGAAGACGTTCCAGGGGGACGCCGACTACCACGTGGCGGTCGGGCAGGTGCACCTGGCGATGCAGAAGAAGGACGCCGCCCTCGACGAGATGGTGCTCGCGCTCGAGGCGAAGCCCGACTGCCAGCCGGCGCTCGACGCGATGGTGCAGCTCGGGGTCCTCGTGCCGATCTACGAGAACCCGCGCGACGCGGCCTCGCTCGTCTACGTGCGCTCCGACGCGGTGCTCGACTACCTCACGGGCCAGTGGGACGCAGCGCCGCGCGACAGCGCCTTCTATTTCGAGCAGCTCGCCTACCACGAGCGCGAGCTCCGCCACGACGTCGCGCTGGCCGCCGCCGACCGCGCCGTCGCGGGCGAGGGCGAGCGCGTCGAGCGCGCGCACCTCGCGCGGATCGCCGCCCTCCGATCGCTCGGGCGCATCGACGAGGCGCTCGCCGCGGCCGAGGCGCTCCTGAAGCCGGCGCCGTCCTCGTCCGGCGCGTGGGTCGAGCTCGCGAAGTGCCTCTCCCAGGCCGGCCGCGGCGAGG
>JAICEP010000286.1 GCA_025924095.1 Sorangium sp. | reverse complement strand
GCGGCGACGCCGCGGCCAGGCGGCAGACGCCGCGGCCAGGCGGCAGACGCCGCCGGCCGCCGAGCGGTGAAGCCCCGCCGCTGCGCCGCGCGCTTGCCTCCGTGACGCGCCGCGCTCGCCGGGCTGGGCGCGCGCAGGAGCGCTCAGTCCGGGCGCTCGATCGGCAGCGCCTCGGCTTCCCACAAGAGGAAGCCGCCCTCGAGGAACGCGACGGGGACGCCCTCCTGGGCGAGCTTCGTGGCCACATCCTTCGACTTGTCGCCGGAGCGACAGTAGAGGACCGGCGCGCCGGCCAGCATGTGGAGCTCGGCGAGCCGGCCCTCGATCTCGTCCATCGGGATGTGCACGGCGCCGGGGATGTGGGCGCGGCCGTACGCGGGGCCCTCGCGCGTGTCGACGGCGACCACCTGACCCTCGCGGATCAGCTGCGCCAGCTCGACCGCCCGGATGGCGCCCTCGGCGCGCGGGAGGAACGGATCGAGGAGCTCACGGAGCTGCTTGCGGTTGAGGACGCCCTGCTCGGCGGCCACCGGGCGGCCCCGGTGGAAGACCATGAACGTCGGGACGGACTGGATGCGCAGCGTGGTGGCGATGCGCTTCGACCGGTCGATGTCGACCTTGACCACCTTGGCCTTGCCTTCGAGCTCGCGCGCGATGGCGTCGACCTCCGGCGCGACCGTTTTGCACGGTCCGCACCAGGTGGCGGTGAAATCGATGAGCACGGGCAACTCGCTGCGGAGCACCTCGCGCTCGAACTCCTGCTCGCTGATCTCGGGAACAGCCATGGCGGGCGAATTCATAGCGGGCCTTCCCATCAAGATCGAGTGGCGCGAGGCCCTCGCCGCCGAGATCGCGGAGATGAGGCCGATTTCGGCGAAATCTCGGCGCTACCTCGGCGCCATCTCGGCGCAGGGCGCCCCCGGACGGCGGCGCCGCGGCCGCGGGCGCTCCGTCCAGCTGCCCGCGCCCTCAGCGCGGCATCCGCGCGCGCACGGTGCGCGCGTCGACGGCGTCGCGCAGCGCGTCGGCGATGAGGTAGGAGCCGCCGACCGTCGCCAGGAGCAGCAGCCCGGGGAAGACGAGCAGCCGGATCTCGCTCGGGTGCCGCGCCGCCTGGCCCAGCGTCTCCCCCCACGACGCCACGCGGGTGGGCGCGCCCATCCCGAGGAACGAGATCGCCGCCTCGAGCAGGACCACGGACGCCACGCCGAGCACCGAGCTCACGATCGTGGGGCCGAGCGCGTTCGGGAGGATGTGGCGGTAGAAGACGCGCAGCCGGGTGCTGCCGAGCGCGCGCGCGGCCATCACGTACTCCTCGCTCGACGCCCGCAGCACCTCGGCGCGCACGAGGCGCGCGATCTCCGCCCAGCGGACGAAGGCGACCGCGAGCACCAGCGACAGCGCGGAGGGCTCGCGCTCGATGGCGCGCACGATCGCCACGACGAGGATCGCCGGGAAGGTGTCGACCGTCTCGACGAGGCGGACGAGGCCGTCGTTCCAGGCGCCGCGCAGCGTGCCGGCGAGCCCGCCGAGCACGACGCCGAGGAACATGCCCACGAGCACCGCGCTGAGCGACAGGCCGAGCGCGGTGCGCGCGCCGTAGATGAGCCGCGCGGCGAGATCGCGGCTCTCGAAGTCCGTGCCGAGCGGGTGGTCGAGCGAGGGCGACGCGTTCGGGCCGGCGTCGGTGCGCTGCTCCGGGCCGTAACGGATGGGCGGCCAGAGCGCGACGCCCACCTCGAAGCGCACCCGGAGCTCGGCCTCGGTGAGCGACTCGAGCTCCGCGGCCTCGGTGACGGCGGGCAGGATCTCGGTGCCGTCCGATCCGAACCGGGCGATCGGCGCAGGGGCGGCGAGGAGCTCGGCGAAGATAGCGAGCAGCGCGAGCACGCCGAGCAGGACGGTGCCCGCGGCGACCCGCGTGCTGCCGACCATCCGGCGGAGGAACGCCGCGGCGTGGGTCACGCCCCGCTCCTCCGCGAGAGCACCGCCGGGCCGAGCCGCGGATCGACGAGCACGTAGGCGAGATCGGTCGCGATCACGCCGAGCGCGGCGATGCCGGCGGCGCCGATGGAGATGGCCATGAGCCAGCTCACGTCGCGCGCCTGCACGGCGAGCAGGGTGAGCTCGCCGAGCCCGTGGAGCTCGAAGACGCGCTCCACGACGAAGGCGCCGCCGAGCGCCATCGGCGGCTCCAGCACGGCGAGCGTCACGACCGGGAGCACGGCGTTGCGCAGGCCGTGGACGGTGATGGCGCGCGCGGTGCCGGCGCCGCGCGCCCGCGCGGCCCGGATGAAGTCCTGCGTGAGGACGGCGACGAGCGCGGCGCGCTGCTGCCGCGTCGGCGCGGCGATGAGCGAGAGCGCGATGAGGCACGTCGGCAGGAGCAGCGACCGCGCGCCGCCCGCGAGCAGCGCGGCGGCCACGGCCACGACGGCGGTCGGGAGGACGGCGAGGACGAGCACGGCGGCCGCGATGGCGGAGTCGCTCCGCCGGCCGCGCGAGGCCGCGCTCAGCGCGCCGAGCGGGACGGCCACGGCGTAGGCAAGGGCGATCGCCCCGAACACGAGCGTGAGCGTGACCGGCGCGCGGCGCGCGAGCTCGTCGAGCACCGGCTCGCCGGTCGCCGCGACGCCGAGGCGGTGGGTGACCGCGCCGAGCGCCCACTTGCCGTACCGGGTCTCGAGCACCGTCGCCGCGAGCCGCGCCGGGCCGGAGAACACCTCGAAGTCGCTGCGGTACACGTTCCAGAAGGACTTCCACCGCGTGACGCACGCGCGGGCCTCCGCGAGGTCGTCGCCCGGGGCGATGCGGTCGTCGATCTCCGCGATGTGGGCCGCGACCTCGACGAGGGCGCGCGCCTGATCGAGCGTCGCCGCGTCGCGCGGCGGCTGGAGCGCGGCGATCACCGGCTGCAGGGCGAACGTGTCGAGCTCGAGCAGCTCGGAGGCGCGCGACGCGGAGCCGTAGCGGACCAGGCGCCGCACCGCGCTGCGGACCGACGCGCTCCGGAACTCGATGCCGCGGTCGTCCCAGAAGCGCGTCCAGAAGGCGACGGCGTGCGCCGGGTCGGCGGCCTCTTCGGCGCGCGGCAAGCCCATCCGCGCCGCGACCGGCGCGAGCGCGAGGGCGACGCGGGTGCGCGGCTCGGGCGCGAGCGCGTCGAGCGGCAGGATGTGCGGCAGCGCGGCGCCGCCGAGGCGCCGCAGCTCTTCGGCCGCGGCGGCCGCGCCGTCGCCGCCGGCCGCGATGGCCTGCGCGGCCGCGAGGGCGCGCAGGCGCACGTCACGCGGCTCCAGGTTGATGAAGCGCGGGAGATCGAGGAAGCGCTCCCGGCGGAGCCGCGCGAGCTCCGCGCCGGAGAGCGAGCTGGCGAGGAGCGGATCGTCCGTGGGATCCGGGACGAAGGAGAGCACGAAGAAGGTCAGCAGCGAGACGCCCACGAGGGTGGGGAGCGTCCAGAGGAGCCGGCGGAGCGCGTGGCGGAGCATGTCTCTCGCGCGGGGGTCAGCGCAGGATGGCGTCGAGCAGGTCGATGCGCATCCCGAACTTGTAGGGGGAGGCCTTCACCACCTCCGTCTTCTGGCCAGAGATCGTCTCGTCGTTGCCCTCGAGGTACCCGCCCGCGTTGATGCCGATGACCTTGCCCTGGCCGTTGAAGATGGGGCTCCCGCTCATGCCGCTCGTGCTGCGGGCGTCGTGCTGGATCAGCCAGGCGTCGGCCGCGGCCGCGGGCCGCCCGTTCGCGCCGGTGATCCGGCCGATGTTGGCGGCCAGGAAGGTGGCGACGGGGTTCGCGGCGTCCGTGAGGCGCTCGGGGAAGCCGATCAGGTACACGTCGTCGCCCGCGCCGGCCGCGGCGAGCTCCTCCCGGGCGGCGAGCTCCAGGACGGCGGCGGCGCGCCCGGCGATGGACACGATACCGATGTCCGGGGTGAGCTGGTCCGCGATCTCGCGGTGCAGGGGGTGTGGCCGCATGCTGGTCACGGCGAAGCTTACCTGTCCCCGGCCCTCGTTCTCGAGCGCCACGATCGCGCCGCCGCGGCGCTTGGCCGCGGAGATGCAGTGCGCGTTCGTCACGAGGACGGAGGGCCGCACCGCGAACGCCGTGCAGAACCCCTCGCGCCCCGAGGCGAGCATGAAGATCCCCTTTCTGACGCGGTCGTGGAGGTTGCGCCCGAAGTTCGCGTTCGAGGGGTGAAGCGTGCCGAGGCGCCGCTCGATCTCCTTGCGGCGCGGGTCCTCCGGCGGGAGGCGCGCGAGCTCGGCGCGGAGCTGGCTGATCTCGTCGTGGGAGGAGCGGTTATAGACGATGAGCCCGGCGAGGCTCGCGAGCGCGACCACGAGGAGGAGGGCGAGGACGTACGTCGTGCGGCGCTGGCCGGCGGTCGCGGCGCGCACCTCCTTGTGGAGCATGGCGTTGATCTCGACAGTGCCGCGGGGCTTCGCGCGCCCCGTGGCGGCCGAGACGGCCGAGGAGATCATCATGGCGATCGTCCGCTCGCCGACCCGCCGGACGCCGGCCGGCGGCGCGGCGGCGACGTTCCCGGAGTGGGCCGCGGTGGGCGCGGGGTAAGCAGCGGCGGGCGCGGGATAGCCCGCAGCGGGCGCGGGATAGCCGGTGGGCGCGGAGTACGCGGCGGGCGCGGGATAGCCGGCAGGCGCGGGATAGCCGGCGGGCGCGGGGTACGCGGCGGGCGCAGGGTGAGGCGGCGGCGCGTGTGCATGCGGCGATCCCGGCGCGTGTCGCTCGACGAGCTCGAGCCGCACCCGCGGGCCCTTCGTGCCGAAGGTGAGCTCATCGCCCGAGGCGATCGGGTGCCGCTTGATCCGTTGCCCGCCCGCGTAGGTCCCGTTGCGGCTGTCGAGGTCGTAGAGCACCCAGCCCGCAGCCTCGAGGCGCGCCTCGGCGTGGTGGCTGCTCGCGTCGCGATCGTGGTTCGGGTCGAACACGACGTCGTTGTCCGGCGCGCGACCGAAGCGCACGACGCGCCTGTCATGGAGCTCCACGGACCCGGCGTTGCGCCCGAACGTGTGCACGACGCGCAGCATCACGGCGCGGGGACCCCCTTCAGCAGATCGATGCGCATCCCGATCCGGAACGGCGAGCTCTGCGTCACCGTCGTCTTGCGCCCGTCGATCGTCACGTCGTTCTCGTCGTCGATGTGCGCCGCGTGGATGCCGATCACGTGCCCGTACTGGTTGAAGATGGGGCTCCCGCTGTTGCCCCCGCGCGTGACCGCATCGTGCTGGATGAGGACGGCGCGGTCCGGCGTCGTCGCCTCCTCGTCGATGCCGGTCACCCGCCCGATGCGGCCCTCCAGGAACGTCGCCGAGGGGCTCAGCGGGTCCATCAGGCGACCGGGGAAGCCGAGGACGTAAGCGTCGTCGCCCGGCCCGATGGCCCGCAGCTCGGCGTCGTTCGCGAGCTTCACCGTGTGCGACGCCCTGCCGTCGATGCGGAGCAGGGCGACGTCCGGCGAGCCGGCCCCCGCCTGCCCGGGCTTGTACGCAGGGTGGGCCGACATCGCGACGATGCGGAGGCGGGTCTTCCCCATCGAGTCGTTCTGCGTGGCGATCGAGGTGCCGCCGCGCGCGCGGCAGTCGCGGACGCAGTGCGCGTTCGTGGCGAGCAGATCGGGCGCGATGGCGAAGGCCGAGCAGCAACCGCCGATGCGGTTGTCCACCTTGTAGCCCATCACGTAGAGCGCCAGCCGGTTCTGCTCGAAGATCGCGCGGCCCGAGAGCACCTGCTCCGGGATCGCGCCCGACGGCCGCGCCGCCGGCGCGACCCCGAGCCCGACCTCGCGCGCGAGCGCGTCGGCCGCCCGGCGCGACCGGTACGCGACCACGCCCGCCACCCCCACGGCGACGAGCGCCGCGGCGACGCCGAGCCCGAGGAGCACGTTGTGGCGCGCCACCCGGCGCTGCGCCTCGTCCGCCTTGGCGCGCACGAGCGCGAGCGCCTTCTCCTCGCGCTGCATCGCCTGCACGACGGCATCCTTGATGATGCGCTGCGCGGTCTCCACGTCGACGCGGCCGTCCGCGTCCGATCGTCGCGGGGCGGGCCCTTCCTGCGGGGCGGCCGGAGTCTGCCGGCCACGCTTGTCGTTGCTGCGCAGCATCGCGGTGGGGGGCGCGCACGTGCGCTGCGCGCGCCCTAACGGAGCAGGTAGTAGCCGGCGATGGTAACGCACGCGACGGCGCTCACGATCATCAAGATCACGAGCCACTGCGGCGCGCCGTCGGTCGGGATCAGGATCGGCTCGTCGCCCTGGACGGGCGCGCGGGCCTTGCGCTCCTCCAGCGCTTCGTCCGGGGGAAGCGCCGCGATGACGGGGTCGTAGTCGTCGCCGTCGTCGCCCAGATCGCCGTCTGCGCCGGTCAGCCACGACTTCGGTGAGGGGGGGCGCTGCGAGATCTTCTTCTCGTCGAGCTCTTTCACCTTGCGCGCCGGCTCGGACGCGACGGCGTTCTGGGCCAGGAGGTGCTCGGGCAGCGAGTACTTCTGGTAACGGAGCTCCTCGATGTCCACGAGGTCCGCCTCGGCGAGCCCGTCGCCGTCGAACTTCGCGACGACCACCGTGATGTTGTCGTGGCCGCCGGCCTGGTTGGCCCGATCCGTCAGCACCTTGCAGGCCTCGATCGGATCGTCGACGGTCCGCAGCACCTCGCGGATCTCCTCGTTCCGCACCATGCCCGAGAGCCCGTCGGAGCAGAGCATCAGCGTGTCGCCCCGCTTGAGCTCGACGAAGGTGAGGTCGACCTGCACCGAGTCCGCCGTGCCGAGCGCCTGGAGGATGATGTTGTTGTGCTCGAAGGTCTCGGCCTCCTCCTCCGTGAGCTGGCCGGCCTCGATGAGCTGGTTCACGAGCGACTGATCGCGCGTCACCTGCACGAGCCGATCGCCGCGCAGGACGTACGCGCGGCTGTCGCCGACCTGGCCGAGGAACAGGTGATCGTCCATGAGCGCGGCGATGGTCGAGGTGGTCCCCATCCCCCGCCGGGTCCGATCGAGCTTCGCCTCGCTGAAGATCCTGAGGCCCGCGGCCTCGATCGACTGCACGAGCCGCGCGGCGAGCTCGTCGTGATCCTGCGGGGGGCCGCCGGCGCTCATCCGCTGGTAGATGATGTCGACCGCGAGCTGGCTCGCGACCTCGCCGGCCGCGGCGCCTCCCATGCCGTCGCACACGCCGAGCAGCGCGCCGCGCTCGCCGACCACCTGGTAGCGGTCCATCTCCATCAGGCCGCGGCTCGCCTTGGTGAGATCCGCGACGATGAAGTTGTCCTCGTTGTGCTCGCGGACCTGACCCACGTCGGTCCGGCCGAACAGCCGCAGCACGACCTCGGGTCGATGCGGCTCGGCCGGCGTTGCTGCCTCGCTGTCCATGTCGTCGGGGCGCTGCGCGCCCTCGGCCGGCTCGCCGCTCGCCGCCGCCTCGCCCGCAAGGGGGCGCCCGGTCGAGCCGTCGCCGACGGCGGCCTCCACGGCGGGGGTCTCGTCGAGCGCGCCGTCGTTGCGCGACGCGGCGATCGCCGGGGCCGCGCGGGCGGCCTGCGCCTGAACGGCGGCCGGCGGCGCGTCGGGGGTGGCGGCGTCCGCGAGGTCGTCCGACCTCGTCGCGCTTCCATCCGCGTCGTCGTCGCGCAGCCCGCCGGCGGTGAGCCGCACCCGCGGCGGTGGAGGGAGCTTCCTCCCGACCTTGTCGGGGCTCGGGGTGCTGGGCGCTTTCATGGGTTTCACGGCGATGCCAGCCTTCTGCTCGCGCGCGGCGTTCACGGCCGAGCGCATCTTGGGCGGCGTGGGTGGCTTCCAGTTCACGGGCTTGCCTGCTTCCAGAGACCCCGCCTTGCCGGACTCGAGCGACGCGGCGCCGTGCGGGGAGTCACCAAGGGCCTTGCCCGCGTTGCTGCTCGAGTCGGTCCCTACCGACGCCGCGCTCGGAAGCCCCTCGACTTCCAGCGCCTCGGTCGGCGTTTCGCGGACGGTCTGGTCGCTCATCGGGAGAGATCCACGCGGAACAGGTGCTGCCCGATGCGCACGAAATCGCGATCCAGGAGGCTGACGTCCTCGCGTATGGCGACGTACGTCCCGTTCGACGACTCCAGGTCGGTGAGCGCGTACTCCCCCGTGGCCGGGTTCCTCCGGATGGCGGCGTGGCGTCGCGAGAGGAACGGGTCGGCCGTGAACACGATGTCTCCCGTCTCCCGTCCGATCACCGTCTCATCCCGGTAGAGGTGGTACACGTCCCGCGTCACGCCCTCCACCGTCCGCTGGCAAAGTCTCGCCCGCCGGTGGATGGCGGGCGAGCCAAACAGCAACGTTCCATGCTGGATGGCATGGCCGAGGCCTCGCTCCCCGTCGTTCACGGTCTGAAACTGTAACACCTCGAGGCCCAGGAGGAGCAAGTCGCCATCTCGAAGGGGGTGCGTCTTCCGGATGCGCAGGTAGATGCGGTTGACGCTGCCGAGGTCACGGAGAACCCAGGACCCGCTCTGCGGAATGAGCCGGGCGTGCCGCGGCGAGACGTACAGGTCGTCCTCGAGGACGATATCCCCCTCGCTGCGGCCGATGTCGATCTGCGGGCCGGTGAGGGAAAAACTTTTTCCCTCGGTCCCGTCTTCGACGATCACGATGAGCTTGCCCTCGGGCGCCCGGGTAGGCCGCGTGTCGGCCGGGACCCACGCCGGCGGGCGCACCGAATAGGACGCCCGCAGCGGAGCGAGCGGCGCCTGGGAGGGCGGCGGCGTGCTGCCCGTCTCGATCGGGCTCGGCCCGGCGGCGTCGCCCTGCGGCGGCCGAGGCGGGTCGCGCCCGACCTCCGGGACGGGCGCAGGCTGCGGGCGGTCGGCGGAGGCCCGGGACGGGCGGTCGGAGACCGGCCGATCGCCGTCGAGCGGCGCCCCGCAGTACTTGCAGAACCGCGTGCCCGAAAGGCACTGGCCGTGGCAGCGCGCACACGCGATCGGCGGGGCCGGCGTCTGGCGCGACGACGCGATGTCGAGCACCGGCGAGCCGACGATCTTGTCGGGGGTGCTCCCGCTGGCCGCGGGAGGGGGCAGCCACGGGGGCGGCAGGGCGACGGGGGGCAGCGGAGGAGGCACCGCTCGGCCCGGCGGTGAGGCGCCGGGGCCCTGCCGCTGCGTGTCCCCGCCGCCGGGGCGCTCGTCGCGCGGCCCGGGCGGCGGCGCGGCCTCGGGCGGCGGCGCG
>JAICEP010000285.1 GCA_025924095.1 Sorangium sp. | reverse complement strand
CTTGCCCCCCGTTCCCGCCTTGAGCTCAGCCTCCATCGCCACCGGGAGCGATGCTCCCACGAAGGCGATGGCGATCGAGGGCCCGCCCTGCCCTCCGCCGCCGTGCCCCCCGTTGCCCCCTTTGCGGCCGTCGCCGCCGGAGCACCCGAAGGGCGAGCCGCCGAAGCCCTGCCCGCCGGGCGCCCCGAGCCCGGGCGCACCGCCGATCTGGAAGAGGCCGCCATGGCCGCCGTTCCCGCCTCGCGCGGCTCGGATCTCGGTGCCGTGGAGGTCCGCGCGCGCGTTCAGGATCACGAGGCCGATGCTCGCGCCCCCATGGCCGCCGCCGCGCCCGCCGCGGCCGCCGCAGCCGCCCGAGCCGCCCGAGCCGCCGCCCGCGCCGCCGGCCATGCGCGGGGTGCCGCAGAACATCGCGCCGGCCCGCGTGCCACCCCCGCCGCCACCCCCCTGCCCGGGGAGCCCGTCACCGCCGTCGCCGCCGTTCACCCCGAGGTAGAGCCCCTGCGGGTCGAACGTGCCCAGGCCTCTCGCGCCCAGCCCGTGCGCGCCGTCCAGCCCGTTCGCGCCGGTTTGCCCAGCCAAGCAATCGTCGGTGCTGGTGGCCCCTCGACCACCGAGGCCGAAGCCGCTGGGGTTCGGGATCGGCATCAGCTCGCCGTCGCCGCCGGGCGCTCCGTGGTCGATCGTTCCATCACCGCCCCATCCGCCGATCGAGTCCCCTTGCTCACAGGCCCTCTGCACCGGGTCGGCGCCGGGCACGAAGTCGCCGGTACACGCGTCCTGCCCGAACCGGCCGTGGCGCCCCGCCCAGGCCGGCGTCTGCTTCGGCTCGCCCGGCGCGCCGTCGCGGCCCCGCGCGCCGTCGCCCGCGAGCAGCGCGCCGCGGTGCAGGGCGACCCCGGCGCCCTCCAGCACGATCGCCGCGATCGAGGAGCCGCCCGGCGCCGTGGCCGGCGCCGCCCGTGCCGCCAGATCGAAGACCGTTGCCGTGGCGCCGGCTTCGAACGCAAGCGGGATCTCGTCCGGCCCGGGCTCGATCCGGGTGTTGAGCCCGCCGCCCTGGTGGATCCACTTCCCCTCGCAACGGAACCCGCCCCAGATCTCCAGGGTCCCGCGGACGCGCACGGCCTCGGGGAAGTGTTCGCCACAGGCATGGATCCTCGGACGCCGCTCGGGCTTCTCGGCCAAGAGCTCGATGGCCCGCGCGATCGTCTTGACGGGGGCGATGCTCGTCCCCTCGTTCCCATCGTCGCCACGGCTCGAGCTGACGAAGACGCCGCACGCGTCCGTCGCCTCAAGGCCCTCCTGGGGTTCGTCGGGACAAGGCAGCTCCTCGACGGCCGGCGGCGCCTCGCAACGCAGGCGAGGCCCGCAGGGGACCTCCGCGCACCCGGCGCCGAGAGCGCAGGAGGCCAGGATCAGGACCACGGCCCCGTGAAGGCAGAGCGCCGCGAGCGCGTGCGCTGGAGGGGTCGCGGCATCGAGGTCACCCTACCAGACCCCGTTGAACGAGATGCCAGCCTGATCGCCGTTGATCATCGGCACCACACGCACAGGACGCCGGCTCCGCTCGACGCCATCGTAGATGAACGAGCCGACCGTCGCGGCGGCGACGACACCCGCGCCGATGAAGAAGCCTGTCGCGACGTCCCGGGCAATCTCGTGCGCATCATAGAAGTCGTTGATCTCAGCGCATGTCACGGCGTGCTTGGACGAAGGCGATGCGCAGATCCAGGAGCTGTCGTCGTTGTTCCGCCGGAGCCCCGCGGCGCGCCGCTCTGCCTCTTCGCCGTACTGCGCCGCGAGACCCGAGGCGACGAGGCCCCCGGTGAGACCGAGCGCGGTGACGCCGATCCCACAGATCCGCTGCGCGCCCGCCATCCCGTCGAACGGCCCAAGCGGATCCGGTTGGGTCAGGGGCTTGGCCGGGGGCCTGGCCACGGCCTTCCTGGGGGTCACGGGCTGGGTCGAGGCGCGAGCGGGCGCCGGCGCCTCCTTGGGCCGCTCGACGAACCGGAGCACGACCTGGACAGCCTTCCCCTTGTCCACCTGGACGGTTTGCTCGGCATCGAGGAAGCCGGGAAGCGTGGCTTTGATCGTGTGCGCGCCGGGCTCGACGTACACGTAGCCGGTCGTCGACGCGTCCCTGTCCCGGATCTTCCCGCTGATCGTGATCAGCGCGCCCTGATGGCTCAAGTCGAAGTCGATCTGGCCCACCTCGCGCCGGGCTCTCTCGAGGCCGTCCGTGTAACGGTGCCGCTCGGCGGCCGTTCCCGCACCCGGATCCTTGAGGCATCTGTCGATGGCCATGGCGGCGTCGACGCGCCGCCGGAGGGCGAGCAGCGCCATTCCACATTCGCAGCGGACCCTACCGCCTGCGCCAAGCCTGTACGCGAGGTAATAGGCCTCTTCTGCCCGCTCCCATCTTCCCTGGTTGCGCGCGGTGTCTCCCACGCGGATCAGCGCCTGGAGTTCGGCGTTGGGCACGCCCTCCACCTTCGCCGGAGACCCTCCATCGTCGAGCCGAGGTGGGTCGGCACGGCTTGGCTCAGCGACAGCCAGGCTTGCAGCAAGAAACAACAGCGCCGCCACGCAAGATGGCGTGATCTGAGCCTGCGACACGCACTCTCGTAGGATGCACAACCGCAGGGCTCACCTCGCGCTATCGACGGAAGCTGCCGCCGTATTGGCTTACCCAGCGCGACGTCGTTTCACTGGTCACCCATAACACCCTCTCGTGGCACGGCGGTCAAGCGCCTGTGGCGTCCATCGCGCGCCGCTTTTGCCGAGAGATCTTTCCGCACGAGCGTCCGAGATTCTCAGCACGATTGTCGAAATCGACCGTGGCGAAATCGTCTCCGACGATCAACCGCCAGGGCGAGGCCTTCGCGCGCAGGCCGCACCGCATCGCCGAGGCTGAGCAGCTCGGCCGCGGCGAGGTCCTCTGCGGCCTCGCGACGATGCGCCCGCCCCCGGCCGCCTGGCGGCCGGAGGTGTCATTCGGCGCGCCCCCCCTCGCCCGAGGGCATGGGCAGCCCGCGGGCGCGCCGTGCGTCCAGCTGGGCACACGCGACCGCTCAACCGTGCCAGGGCAGGCCGTCGAGACTCAGACGCGATCTCCAACACCGAGCGGCGCCGTCGAGGCACAACGACAGCGCCGGTGGTACTCCACACGAGCGGTGCGGGAACGCACTCAGCCAGGTGCGTACAAGGATTGGAGAACGATGCGTCGAGTGAGAGGCAGTGCGAAGGGGGGGACTTGAACCCCCACGGTGTTACCCGCTAGCACCTCAAGCTAGTGCGTCTGCCAATTCCGCCACCTTCGCGAGTGCGTTGCGGGACGGAACCTACCCAGCTGGCCAGGGAAGTCAAGCTAATCCTCTCGGAGCCGTCACACGGCGCGGCTCTCGCGCCGCCCAGCGCAGCGTGCCGGCCGAGCGGCGTCGGCGGCGGCGGCGGCCATCCATCGGTGCACGGCGCGACCCGAGGCGCGCCCCTCAGCGGACGAGCGCCTCGACGATCTCGCGGATCTCGAACGGCTTGCGCACCCAGGACACGCCGGAGCTCGCAGGGAGGGGAGCGGCGATGGCGCTGCCGGACATCACCACGAGCCGCACGTCGGGGTTGGCCCTGCGCACGGCGGAGACGGTGCCGAGGACGTCCTGCTCGATCGGCGAGATGTCGAGCAACGCTGCCTGGAACGGACCGGACGCGAGCGCGCCCGGCAGCTCGACCGCGCTCTGGACGCTGACGATGCTCGCGCCGCGCGCGGTGAGCGCCGTGTCGAGCAGATCCACCACCGCGTCGTCGTCCTCGACCACCAGGATCCTCACGCCCTCGAGGACCGCCCCCGGAAGCAGCGACGTCCTGCTCCGCGGCACGGGCGGCGCCTCCTCGGCCTCTCCGACGCCGGACGGGCTGTCGGCAGGCGCGAAGCCCTCGATGGGCCAGCGCAGCTCGAAGCGGGCGCCCTCCTCCGACGGGACGAGCGTGAGCGCGCCGCCGGCGGCGCTGGCCAGCGCCGCCGAGTGGCGGAGACCGATGCCCGCCCCGCCCGGACGCGTCGAGACGCCGGAGCTCAGCAGCGTCGCGCGGCGCGACGGCGGCACCCCGGGCCCCTGATCGGCCACGCCGACGATCACCGCAGCACCGTCGAGCCTGGCGTCCACGCGCACAGCAGAGTCGCGGGGCGAGAGCGCGACGGCGTTGAGCAGCAGGTTCGTCAAGATCTGCACCACCGAGGCGCCGTTGCTCACGCAGGTCCGCGCGACGGCGGGATCGATCGCCGCGCGGAGCGCGATCGCCGAGCGGCGCGCCTCGGAATCGAGCCCGGTCACCGCGTCGTCGATGACCTCGGCGAGCAGGCGCGTCGGCTCGCCCAGCGGCGTCGACGCGACCTCGCGGTCGCCGGCCGGACGCCCCTCGGCGCCGGCGCCGATGGCTCGCCGGATCAGGCGGCGAGCGTCGCGCGCCCGCGACACGGCGACGCCAAGCGCACGGCTCAGCTCGGGGCCCTGCTCGCCCTGGGCCCGCTCGACGCAACCCACGATGACCGTGAGCGCATTCGAGACCTCGTGCAGCGCGACCGCGAGCTCGTGCGCGGACGGCAGGGACGTCGCGCTCGCGCGCTCCTCGTCGGTACGCTGTCCCGGATCGCCGCGCAGAGGAGGCGCGAAGGTCAGGCCATCCTCTGTTGAAGGCTCCGATATCCCACCGCGCGTCGGCTGCGCCACGGGCGTTAGCCTATCTCGCTCCGCGCTGAGCTGGTACCGCCCTTTTTCGCTCCGACTTCACCGAGACGTCGACGGGGGGAGCGGCAGGACGTAGGAGCCGTCGGGCGCCGACCGGGTCTCGCCGACCTGGATGACCCCCGTGAACGTGCCCTGCGCGGCCTTGCTCTCGACCGGAAGCCAGGCCACGACCGCGGCGTCGCCGAGCCGGTCGCCCGACGCGTCGCGGACGATGCCCTGGAGCACGGCCGGGTACGACATGGCGAGCTCGAAGTCGGTGACCGCAGCGTCCGTCGCAGGGACCACGAGGCGCGGCCGGACGAGCCACGGGTAGGCGGAGCCCGGCGTCGGCCGGACCGAGAAGTCGAACTCCCCGGGGTCGGCGTCGATGGAGAACGCGCCGTTGCGCAGGACCCCGGACGCCTGCCGGGGCAGCAGCGGCTCGGGCGTCAGCACCTGGTGGAGGTAGGTCGTGACCTCGCCGAGGGAGGGGACCGCGAACACGCTCGCGCCATCCATCCACTCGCCCTTGGGCCCCTGGACGCGGCCACGCAGCGTCCCGGCGTCCGGGAGGACGACCGACTGACCGCAGTAGCAGTCGTCGCCGGCGGCGAATTTGAGCGGCTGCCTGGCTCTCGCCTTGGTGGTGTCGTGGATCGGCTGCGCGAAGACGACGTACTCGCCGGGCGGGAGGTCGGCCCGGAAGAGGCCGTTCGCGTCCGTCTCGGTGTCCAGCTTGTAGGCGGCGGTCGGAGCCTGGTCGATGTTCGCGCTCTGGATGCGGACGGCGGAGGGCACCGGGTTTTCCATCGTGTCGAGCGTCCGGCCCTCCACGCGGCGCGCCGCCGCGTCGAGCTGGAGCAGCGAGAGGGCCAGGTTCGCCGTGGATCCATGGAGCGCTACCCCCTCGAGCTCCCAGTAAACCGTCGGCCGCGGCTCGCCGTCCGTGGGACGCAGGCGGATGAGCGGGATCTCGTCCTTGTCGGGCCAGTAGAACTTCACGCTGAACTCGACCCGCGATGCGGTCCCCGGCGGGTTCGGCTCGCCTTGCTCGAGGATGCCGACCTGCGAGATGACGCTGCCCGTCTGCGGCTCGACGAGATCGAGCTTCCACCCGTCGACGCTCACGCCCGCGGGCACCTGCAGGCTGCCTTGAAGCACGGCGGGAGGCTCGGCGTTGATGCCGAGCGTCCATTGCTCGGGGACCAGCTGGTTCGGCAGGAAGATCGGCGGGGGGACGTCGCGGCAGTCGCTGCGCGCCTGCGGGATCAGGTAGAGATGGTAACTGCCGGCAGGGATCGCGAGCTGGAATCTCTGGGCGTCGCCGTTCGGCTCCGAGAGCGTCGAGTAGCTCTGCGTGGGCAGGCCCAGGACGGGCGCGATGCGCCGGAACTCGGCCTTCACCGGGAACTGCCCGCCGGTGAGGCCATCGCAGTAGGAGCCGCCCAGGCGCAACGTGACCTCCACGCGCGCAGGCGGGGGGATCCCGAGATCGAGGGAATGCACCTGTCCGCCGGGATCGTCAGGTGGGAAGCGGCTGCCGACGTCGACGTCAAGGAGATGGGAGACCTCCGCGCCCACCTCGCGCGAGGCGCGCGGCCGGATCTCCAGGATGAGCCCATCCAGGCGCGCGCTGGTCGAGACGCACGCGCGCTGCCCGCTGACATCCGCGCAGGTCGCCCCCGGACCACACTCCGCCGAGCTGTCGCAGGCGTTCGTGGGGCCGGAGTCCATGGACTCGAGGGGAATGCTGCAAGCCACCGAGGCCGGCAGGCAGGCAAGCAGCAAGGCACGCCCGGCGGGTCGCAAGCTCACAGGGGCCCCCTCGCCGAGAGCGCGACGCGCTCGGCGCCGAGCGCGCCCCCACGCCGTCCCGGCGCGGTGAGGGAGCGCGACGGCTCCGCCGGGACGCCGGCGATCGGCAGCGGTCGAGCTGAGGAGAACAACACGCGGTGCCCGAGCGGGTCCGCACCCGAGCAGGCGCAGGGAAACATCACGCCAGAGAAAGAAGGCGATGTTCGTGCCAGCTTGCCACCGGCGTTCCGGGCAGCGCGAAGCGCGCCCGCTGTCGGTTGAGCAGCGCGCAACCGGCGGCGGGGCTCTGACAGCGCTGTCGCGTTGAGGCGGAGGCGTGGAGGTGGCCAGGCCGCAATCGTCGCGGCGGAGTGAAACGTGGGCGTGCACACGGGAGGCCTCGGGTGGATGGGGTGCAACAGGGTCCGTGCCGGTGCCGCGGGGCGCGCGGTCCGGGGCAGGAGCCTCGTCGCCGCCGACGTCAGCGCGGCGGCTGCCTCGACGCCTACGTGCCTGCGCGGAAGCGCGAGCTGCCCGTGTCGACCCGCCGGAGCGAAGGCACCGTACCGGGCTGCCATCGCGCTTCGGCGTACTCCATCCGCGTCGCGAGGCGTACGAGATCGGCGATCTCCGGGTACGCCGCGCACGCCGCGGCGAGCCCCTCGGGATCGGAGAGCGGGACAGCCAGCTCCAGGCCGCGCTCCTTGAGGGTCGCGTGCACCGCGGTGGCGAGGTTGCCCGCGGCGAAGAGGCCGGCGCGACGCATGGCGGTGCGGGTCATCTTGACGGCCGCCTCGTAGGTCATCTTGCTGGCGCTGTCGCAGATCTCGCGGAGGCGACGCTCGGCGCGCGGAGGAATGAGCTGCCAGAGGTTCTGCTCGAGCCGCACCACGGCCGGGTTGCCGCGGGTGCTGTGCGCGGTGTCCTCGAGCGGGCCGAAGGCGGCGACGATCGCGGAGAGGAGCGTGCGGAGCTCGTCCTCGGCGCTGGTGTTCACGAGGACATAGTCGGGCATGGCGCCGGCCAGGTGAGCGCCGAGCAGGTACCGCAGCTCGGGGGTGTCCTCGCGGATCTCGCCCCGCAGCAGCACGGCCGGCGGGTTGACCCGGATCACCTGGCCCTCGGGCGACGACGGAGCAGGCGACGGCGCGCGCTGGTGGAAGAGCGCGGTGCGCAGGAGACCGAGGTGACCGGCCACGACACCGTAGAGCTCACCGAGCAGGGTCGGCGAGGTCGGCTGGACCCGCTCGGAGGCGACGAGCCCGGACTGGGCCGCGTCGCGGCGATAGAGGCCCGTCTCCCAGACGAGCGCGAGGGCCTCGTTGACCGGAGACTCCAGGTCACGGAAGAGCAGGGCGCTCACGAGCTCCGGAGCGTCGCGCTGCGCGGCGAGGAGCGGGGGCGAGACGGCGCCCTCGCCGCGCCGGTCGGACGGCTCGTCGCCCTCGAAGGCGCGCAGCACGTGCTCGATGGCGCGGCCATAGGTCATGTTCTTGTCGGCGATCGCGGCCGCCTGGAGGCGCTCGAGGGTGCCCCGATCACCGAGCCGCAGGTGCGCCTGCATCCGGCGGACCGCCAGCGCCTCGCGCGAGCGATCGTCGCGCGGGGCGAAGCTCTCCATGAGCCGCTCGCCAGCCTCGTACGAGCCGGCGGCGAGCTCGCGGAAGAGCGCGGCCTCCTCGAAGCTCTCGGCCGCGGACGGCGGCCACGTGGTCAGGAGACGCGTCGCGGAGGAGGGCGGCTGGAGCGACGCCGGGGCGGAGACCGGCGGCGCGGCGTGCTGCGCGCCGATGCCGGCGCGGCCCGAGGCGGCGCCGCGGCGCGCGGCGTTGCTCTCCGCAGCGCCGGGGGCCGGCGCCCGCGAGGCCGGGGTGACCGCCGGCCCATCGAGCAGCTCGTCGTCCGATAGCGCAGAAGAGCTGACCCGGGACGCGTCGGCGGCGATCAGCGACTCGTCGAGCGGATCGTTGAGCTCGACCAGATCGATGTGCGGATTGCCGGAAGCCGGCGCGCTGCCGCTGGATGGCGCGCGGCTGCTCGACGGCGCGACGCCGCTCGACGGCGCGCGGCTGCTCGACGGCGCGACGCCGCTCGACGGCGCGCGGCTGCTCGACGGCGCGCGGCTGCTCGACGGCGCGCGGCTGCTCGACGGCGCGACGCCGCCGGCCGCCGAGGATGCGCCGGGCGGCGCCTCGGGTGCCACCGGGGCAGGCTCCGAGGTGATGACCCGGATCAGCGTGGCGTGAGGCACTTCCTCGGGCGGCAAGGTCGCCCGCTCGCTGGCCAGCTCGGCGTTCAGCTCGGCGATCTTCAGCCCCAGCGAACGATCCGAGCCCGCCAGCACCGTGGCCTGCGAGAGGATGTGCGCCGCGCGCTCCGGATCGCTCGCCGAGTGCAGGCGCGCGAGCTGCATCAGCGCGCGCGCCCGGTCGATCCCCGAGCTCTGCGCGACGAGCTCTTCGAGGGCCTTGCGGGCGGCCTCGGGCTCGCCCCGGGCCGCCGTGAGCTCCAGCTGGCGCCGCAGCGCCAGCGCGCGCGTCTCCGGCTCCGCCGCGGCCTCCTCGAGAAGCCGCGCGGCCGTCTCGAGCTCGCCAGCGTTCTGAGCGGTCTCGGCGGCGGCGAGCGCGACGCGACCGCGCGCGCGCATGCCGTGGAGCTCGCCGTCGAGCGCTCGCTCGAACAGCGGAAGGGCGGCGGAGAAGTTCCGCTT
>JAICEP010000284.1 GCA_025924095.1 Sorangium sp. | reverse complement strand
GTCATGAGCCGCTCGACACGACGCGGAGGGCGCCTCCCACGGTGGCAGTGGGCCACGGGCTGGGCGACGACGTCTTCGGCATGCTCTGCGACCGCGTGGGCGCGTCGAGCCTTGTCGAGGACCCCGCAGGCGCCTCGTACCAGGGGGTCTGTCACTACGACCGCGAGGGCCGGTACGAGGACGAGGTCGACGTCTCCCTGCTGCCGCCCGTCTCCGGCGAGCCGGCGGAGCGGGCGCGCAGGCTCGGCGTGGCCAAGGTGGAGGCCATGGCGCGGTGGCGCGGCGACCTCGTGCGCGCCGTCAACGCCGCGGTGCCCGACGTCGCGATCGACAACCTCGCGCCCGGCGAAGGGGGCGGCGAGATCCGGCTGCACGACGCCTTCCTGAGCCTGTCGCACACGATCGCGCCGCTCTACGAGACGAACCCGTTCGACCCGAGCCCCGGGGCCGAGCCGGTCCTGCCGGCCTCGACGCGGGGGCTCGGGCGGCTCCTGGACGCGCTCCTCCACGGCAGCGAGGAGAACGCGGCCCGGGACGAGGGGGAGAAGAAAACGCAGCGAGAGCGGGCGCCGATCGACTGCGACAGGGCCGAGGAGGGGGCGGAGCTCGTCTGCGCCCTCTCCAGGATCTGGGGGCGCCAGGGCTACCGGTCGGCGGAGGTGGGGCTCGGCGCGGTGCGCGCGGCGCTCGCGTACCCCGGCCTGCGCCCGATGACCGTGGCGGCGCTCGACACGATCGGCCCCGGCGGCCCGGGGGCGCCCGCGCTCCAGGCGCTCTTCGCGGCCGGCAAGCAGGCGCTCGGCGCGCTCTCGCCGGAGGAGCGGGCGCCGCTCTCGATCGACGCGCCCACCGCGCAGCCGAGCCGCCCGCGCACGCTCCTGGAGCTCGCGCAGGCGGCGCTGCTCGCCGAGCACGACGCGTTCGCCTCGCCGCCGTCGAGCTTCGTCGCCCGCCGCGACGGGCGCGGGTGGGTCCTCCCCCAGGGCGGCGGGGTCCCCGCGCCGTTCGCCGACGCCGATCGCGACGGGCTCGCCGACATCGACGCGTCCGGCAGGTTCGTGGACGAGCGCCGCGCGCCGCTCGCGATCGACCCGCCGTTCGCCATCCCCGGGGTCACCTCGCCGCCGCGGGACGACTTCGGGCGCCTGTCGCCGGAGCTCTACGCCTACGTCGACACCTCCGAGACGCTCCTCGGCGCGGCGCTGCGGGCGATCGTGCCGCTCGTCGACGGGACCCGGTACGCGGGCAAGGACGACCTCGAGCCGTGGAAGACCGAGCACGAAGGCCTCATGTACGCCCTCGCCGGCGCGTACCTGCTCTTCGGCGACCGCGAGGAGGCCCGCTACGACTTCCGCAGCGACAGGATCGTGCCGGCGGGCGAGGCGTGCGACGGCTGCCTTGTCTACCGCCGCTTCCGCGGCGAGGACTCGCCGCTCGCCGACCACGCGCACGCGCTCGGCCAGGTGCTCGCCGACAAGGACTCGGACGTCCTCCTCCTCACGCTGATCGATCTGCTCGAGAACCACGAGGCGGAGCTCGCCCGCATGACCGGCGCGGCGCTGCGCATCCGCGATCTCGCCCGCGAGCACGACCGGCTGGCCGCCGAGGGCGCGGAGGCGGCCGCGCAGATCGACGGCGAGGCGCCGCTCTGGGACGAGCTGGCGGCGGTGCTCGACCGGGCCGTCGCGCAGCCGGGGCTCGTGGCGCGCCTGATGGAGGCGCTCGCGAGCGACGCGCTCCTCGCCCCGCACGGCAGCGCGCAGCACGCGGGCGACGCGATCGCGACGATGCTCCGGAGCCGCGATCAGTACGCGTACGACCCGGAGGTCCTGAACGGCCCGGCGATCAACCTCACGGTCGGGGCGCCCTCGACGGCCGACCCGCGCACGCCGGTGGACCCGAGGAAGCCCAGGGTCGGCGACAACCGCTCGGCCATGGAGCGGCTGATGCACCTCATGCACGACACCGCCGGCGTCCGGCAGTGCAACAAGGAGGGCGCGACGGTGAGCGCCTTCGAGGTCACGGTGCCCTTCCTCGAGTTCGACGAGTGCGAGCTGTTCCAGATCGACAACCTGGCGGCCTTCTATCTCGACTCCCTCCTTCCGGAGGCGCACCCGAAGCGGGCCGAGCTCGACGTGAAACCCGCCGCCCTCGATCTCGTCGTGACCGACTCCGTGCTGGAGCTGTCCAGCGGCATCGACGGTCTGACGGGGCACCCCACGCCGGCCGCGCTCAGCCGGCTCATCTACTTCGGGGCCGACTCGGGCAGGTTCCCGGGGCTTGTCGATCTCGATCCGCTGCGGGACCTGACGAACTCGACGACGAACCTGTTCATCTCGGGGACGCTCGAGCCGGCCGGCACGATCCACTGCCCGAAGAACGCGCTGGGCGTGAACGCGTGCAGCTCCCCGGAGAACCTGATCCGGATCCGCCACCCGGGGACGACCTTCCTCATCGAGCGCCTCGGGCTCGGCGCGTACCTGAGCCCCATCGTGGAGGCGTTCGCCGACGTCGCCCCGGACTCTACCGGGGAGGAGATCCTGATCGATCTCTTCAGCACGGCGTACCGGCACTGGCCCGGCAAGGAGCACGGGCCGGAGTGCATCAAGGCCGGCTCACCGGCGACAAACACCGCGTACTGCTCGGAGGCGGGGGCGAACAGCTACGAGCCGCTCATGGCCGACGCGCTCCAGGCCGAGGACGTCATGGCGTCGTCGGTGGCGTTCGCCGGAATGCTGATCGACCCGTCGGCCCCGGTGACGGTGCAGCGCGGCCCCGGGGCCGAGCAGACCTTGTCGAAGGCGCAGGCGATCGAGAAGCTCGCGCGGATCTTCTTCAGCACCCGCCACGCGGCCAGCGTGGACATGGTCGACCGCTGGGGAAAGAAAAGTGCGACATGGGCCGACGGCCGGACCCAGGACCAGCTCACCGCGTTCACCCTCCTCGCCGACGCGCTGAACGGGATCGACGCGCGCTTCGAGCAGAGCGCAGCGCCCGACGCGATGGCGCGAAAGGGCCAGTGGAAGCGCGCCACCGGCGAGCTCGTCGACGCGCTCCTCGCGGTCGAGGGGTCAGGGCCGGAGACCCGGTTCAAGAACCGCGCGCTGCCGAGGATGGGCGCCCTCGTGCTGCGCGTCCTCCGCGAGCAGCTGAACGCGCACTGCCCCGATCGCGAGACGACCGGGCGGTGCGTCTGGGCGCAGAAGGAGCTCGGCAGGAAGGTGAGCGACCTGGTGAGCCACCCGCTGTTCGCCGCCGCGGCCGACGTCTCGGAGGCGGTCCGCGCCCACGAGCCGGCGCGCCGGGAGCTCGAGCGGTTCCTCACCTACCTGCTCGACGAAGGCGCCGGCGGCGCCCCGCTCCGCGCGCTGCTGGCGACGCTGGCCGACGCGCTCCAGCTGCTCGGCGACGAGGACACCCTGCTCCCGGCCCTGAAGGCCGCGTCGACCGCGCTGACCCCGGAGGGCGACCCCGGCGGCCCGGGCGCGGCCGACACGGGGCTCAAGGCGCTCAGGGCGCTCAACGACGATCGGTACGACAGGTATCACGCGATGGATCACATCCTCCCGGCGCTCGTGACGCCGATGGACGACGGCCGCGCGCCGCTCGAGGTGTTCCTCGACGCGTTCGCGGACGTGCACCGCGTCGAGGCCGCGAGCGGCGAGCCGCTCGCGGCGGAGGACTACCGGCAGGTGCTTCTCACGGCCAGGGACTTCCTGACCGACGAGACCCGCGGGCTCGAGCAGCTCTACGCCATCCTCAAGAAGCGGCCTCGCGAGTGACCCGCGCGCATCCGTCCACGATCCGCGCCGCGCTCCTCGCGGCGTCCGCCGCGGGCGCGCTCGCGCTGCTCCCGGGCGACGCCGGCGCCGCCGGGCTGTACTTCACCGATCGCGGCGTCCGGCCGTCGTCGCGCGGCGGGGCGTACATCGCCGGCGGCGATGATCTCGGCGCGATCGCCTACAACCCCGCGGGCGTCTACGAGGCAGGCACCCAGGTCCTGCTCGACGTCGGGCTGTTCGAGTGGCGCAGCGAGCACACGCGCCAGACGATCGTGCGGCAGGTCGATCCGAACACCGGCGAGCCGACGGGCGCGAGCTTCGTGCAGACGATGGAGCCCGTGACAGGCAGCGCGCCGGTGCTGCCGATCCCGACGCTCGCGGCGTCGCTCCGGGTCGACCCGCGATGGGTCGTCTGGGGAGGGATGTGGGCGCCGTACGCGGCCCTCTCCAGCTACCCGGAGCAGGTGAAGGGCATGCCGGCGCCGCAGCGGTACGCGCTGTTCACCCTCGAGGGCTCGGCGCTCGCGTTCCTCGGGGCCGGCGCGGCGTACGCGCCGTCGCCCAAGTGGCGCCTCGGCGCCGCGCTCGGCGCGCTCGTCGGCTCGCTCAACAGCCGGATGGTGGTCTCCGGGTGCGTTCCGGAGCGGATGTTCTGCGCGCCCGAGGATCCGGACTGGGACATGCACTCCGAGCTCACCGTCGGGCCCATCGTGGCGCCGACGGGCCAGCTCGGGGCGCTCTTCATCCCGACCCCGCGCTGGCGCATCGGCCTGGCCTTCCAGCTGCCCGTCTGGGTGCGCGCGCCGGCCACCTTCAGGGCGCGGCTCCCCGCGGCGCCCGTCTTCGAGCGCGCGGTCCAGGAGGGCGAGGACGCCGACATCTCCTTCGATCTGCCCTGGATCCTCCGCGCCGGCGTGGAGGCGCGGCTCGTGGACGACCTGCGCGTGGAGCTCGGGTTCGGCGTCGAGGGCTGGGGCATGCACGACGACATCCGCGTCGAGCCCGACGGGGTGGTGCTCCGGAACGTCGCCGGCTTCCCCGAGGCGTTCCGCGTGCCCCCGGTCGTGGTCCCCCGGCGGTTCGAGAGCTCGCTCTCGGCGAGGCTCGGCGGCGAGTATTCCTTCGAGCTCGCGGGCAAGCGGTGGGCGCTGCGCGCCGGCGTGAGCCTCGAGCAGAGCGCCGTCCCGCCCGAGTACCTCTCGGTCCTCACGCTCGACGCGACGAAGCTGACGACGGCGGCCGGCCTCGGCGTGCACCTCGGGAGGTGGCGCCTCGACGCGAGCTACGCGCACGCCTTCGCCGCGGACGTGAGGGTCGATCCGAGGGACGCGCGGCTCCCGCAGGTGAACCCGGTGCAGGGCAATCCGCCCGAGAACCCGAACACCATCAACGGGGGCGCCTACAGCGCCCGCGCGAACGTCGTGGGGCTCGGCGTCGCCTACACCTTCGACGACGCGGCGAGCGATCCGGCGGTGCCGCGCTGACAGGTAGGAGAGACGCGCAGGGGAGCGGCGCTACTGGGCCCGCAGCTCGCGCAGGCGCTCGGTGAGCCGGGGGCCGTCGAGCCAGCTGAGGTCCTTGTCGACGCTCGTCTCGATGTGATTGCTGACCTGCTTGGTCACCGTGTTGCGGAGCAGGCCGAGGAAATGCGGCGGCGCGATGAGCACCAGCGAATCGTAGGCGTGCTCGTTGAGACCCTTCTCCAGCACCTCCGCGAGCTCCTGGGCGAACTTCTGCTTCTCGACCTCCTTGGGATCGGTGTCGGGCGCCGCGCCGGGCCGGCCGAGGTACTGGCCGCCCGCGCCGCCGTTGAGGTTGCCGTTCCCGCCGGGGGTGCCGTTCGGCTTCCGGCCGTGCGCGTCTGCCATGAGATCCCGCACCCGCGCCCGGCTCTCCTCATGACTGTAGGACTCGAGCAGGGTAAAGCCCTTGCCCGCAGGCTCTTCACGATAGAGCTGGGCACGGCTTGCGTCGGAGACCAGGATCCACGTCTTCCGTGCTGCCTTGTTTGCCATAAGCCTCCACAGGGAATCAACCCTTCCCTTTGTCTACGTTAAAGACCGACCCCGCGCATCGCAAGCGGCCGGAGAGCCCAAACCGGCGAGATTCGACCGGATTGCACGCCGCGACACCGGATCAAGCAGGCTCATCCACCTCGCGCAGCACGAATTCGCGGAGAGCGGGAGACGGCGAGAGCCCCTCAGGAAGTCGTGGAGGGATAAATACGGTCGTCGGTGTACGAGAGGGGGCCGCGCCTGGTCGCCCGCGCGCGCCTCAGCGGAACCGGTCGGTCGCCTCGACGAGCTCGTGCAGGATGCCGGGCTCCATCGCCGAGTGCCCCGCGTCCGCCACGATGCGCAGATCGGACTCGGGGAGCGCGCGGTGGAGCGCCCACGCGCTCTCCGCCGGACAGACGACATCGTAGCGGCCCTGCACGATGACCGTCGGGACATGGCGGATCCGGTGCGCGTCGTCGAGCAGCTGCGTCTCCGACGTGAAGAACCCCTTGTTCATGAAATAGTGGCACTCGATCCGGGCGAACGCGAGGGCGAACTGCTGTCCTGACGTCTTCGCGACGAGCTCCTGGTTCGTGAACAGGCAGCTCGTCCGCCCCTCCCAGACGCTCCACGCCCGCGCCGCCAGCTGCTGCACCTTGGGATCGGGGCTCGTGAGCCGCCGGTGGTAGGCCGTGAGCAGATTGCCCCGCTCGGCCTCGGGGATGAACCCGAGGTACTCCTCCCAGGCGTCGGGGAAGATGGCGCTCGCGCCTCGCTGGTAGAACCAGTCGAGCTCCTGCTTCCGCAGGAGGAAGATGCCGCGCAGCACGAGCTCCGTCACCCGCTCCGGGTGCTTCTCGGCATAGGCCAGCGAGAGCGTGCTCCCCCACGAGCCGCCGAACACCTGCCAGCGCTCGATCCCGAGGTGCTCGCGGAGCGCCTCCATGTCCGCGACGAGGTGCCAGGTGGTGTTCTCCTCCAGGCTCGCGTACGGCGTGCTCCTCCCGCTGCCCCGCTGGTCGAAGAGCACGATCCGGTAGACGGCCGGGTCGAAGAAGCGCCGCTGCTTCGGCTCGGTGCCGCCCCCGGGGCCGCCATGCACGAAGACCGCCGGCTTGCCGCGCGGATTGCCCGACTCCTCGAAATAGATCTCGTGAAGATCGGAGACGCGGAGCCTCCCGGCGCGGTACGGCTCGATCTCGGGATACAGCGTTCGCCTCTGGGTGCCTGTCGTCGTCATGCCGCTCCCGTCCGTTGACCCGGCGTGAAGCCCGCGCCAGCGCGCGCCAGCCTACGCCAAGGCGCGCCGGGAGGGGAGAGGGCGTGGAGGGGAAAAGGAGGGGAACTGCAGGGGCGGCGGTGGCCACCGGCCGGGAGGCGCCGGCCGATCAGCCGGCCGGCGCGGCCTCGCGCGCGTCGGTCCTCGCCGCGCCGCTGTACAGCGCATCGAGCGCGGGCGCGTACTTCTGGAGCGCCACGCGCCGCTTCAGCTTCAGGGTCGGCGTGAGCATCCCGTTGTCCGCGGTGAAGTCCTCGGCCGAGAGGGCGATCTTCTTGATCTTCTCGAAGGACTTGAAATCCGTGGCGTACTTGTCGACCTCCGCCTGGAGGTGCGCGACCACCCGCGGGTGCTTCAGCATCGCGTCGGGCGAATCGAACGAGAGCCCCTGGGCCCGCGTCCACTCGGTGAGCGCCTCCATCTCGGGCACGATCAGCGCCACGTTGAAGGGGCGGTTGTCGCCGTAGATCATCGCGCCGTTGATCAGCGGAGACAGCTTGATCTTCTCCTCGAGCGGGGCGGGCGCGACGTACTTGCCGTTCTCCAGCTTGTACTGCTCCTTGATGCGGCCCGTGACGAAGAGATAGCCGTCGTCGTCGAGGTAGCCCAGATCGCCTGAGCGGAAGCCGCCGTCCTCGGTGAAGACGGCCTTGTTCTCCTCGTCGCGCTTGTGATAGCCCATCATGACGTTCGGGCCGTAGATGACGATCTCACCCTGCTTCGGATCGTGCGTCTCCGACTTGTCGATGACGACCCGCACCCCCGGGATCGCCTTGCCCACGCTGCCGAGGCGGCGGGCCCCCGGGTAGTTCACCGTGGCGATGGGCGACGTCTCGGTGAGGCCGTAGCCCTCGTAGACGGTGATGCCGAGCGCGTCGACGAACTCGGCCACCTGGTAGGAGAGGGCCGCCCCGCCGCTGATCGCGTACTTCAGCTTGCCGCCGAACTTGGCGCGGATCTTCGAGAAGATGACCCGGTCGGCCACGGCCAGCGTGAGCCGCTCGACGAGGCCGAGGGCCTCGCCCTTGCTCTGCTTCGTCGCGGCGCGCAGCCCGGCGCGGAACAGGCCCTGGATGAGCGCGGGCTTCTCCGTCATCTGCTTCTGCACGCCCTCGTAGATGCGGTTGAAGATCTGCGGGACGCTCATCAGCACGGAGGGGTGCACCTCGGCGAGGTTCGCGACGATCTTTTGGACGGACTCGCTCAGCGCCATCGACGCGCCGACCGTGATCATCAGGTGGAGCTCGCCGGTGTGGCCGAACGAGTGGGCCCACGGGAGGAACGACAGGCTCCGGTCGCCGCTGCCGAACGGGATGAGATCCCCCACGGCGCAGACGTTGGAGGCGATGTTGCCGTGCGAGAGGATCACCCCCTTGGGATTGCCTGTCGTGCCCGACGTGTAGATGAGGCACGCCGTGTCCTTCGACGTCGGCTGGATGGCCGGCGCCGGGCTCCCCTCGCCCGCGGCGAGGAGCTCCTTGTACGAGGTGGTCCGCGCGCCGGGGACGCCGTCTCCCGCCCCGCCGGGCTCGAACAGACAGACGAGGTGCTTCAGCGAGGGCGCCTTCTCGGGGAGATCCTTGCACTTGCCGTAGATCTGCGGCGTCGCGACGATCGCGGCCACGGCCTCGCAGTCGTTGATGATGAACGCCCACTCTCCCGGGAGCTGCGCCTCGTACATCGGCACGACGGCGACGCCCATGCTGAAGCAGGCATAGGCCGAGACCGCCCACTCCACACGGTTGTTGGAGATGAGGGCCACCCGATCGCCCCGCTGGACGCCGAGCGACGCCAGACCGCCGCGAAACTTGGCGACGAGCTGCCCGAACTCGGCATAGGTGATCCAGTCCCAGCGGCCCTCGGTCTTCGTACCGAAGATCGGCTGGGGGCCATGAAGCTTCAGCGAGCGATCGAGCAGTTCTACCAGGTTCTCCAGTTTCGCCATCGGGTCTCCTCCCGGCCCGATTTTTACCATGATATCGCGCCGGCACTGCGTCCTTTCGGCGGCGCGTGATACTTGGGGTCACCGAGCCGGCGCCGCATCTGTCCCGCCCGTGCATGGCGTGCCGCGCGGGAAGGCGGCGTGCCACGCGCCGCGCGGGAGGTGCCGCGCCGCGCGGGAGGCGCCGCGCCGCGCGGGAGGTGGCGGCCTCGGGCCCCTTCTGTTAGAGGGTTCGTCGCTTCAATGCCCCGGTATT
>JAICEP010000283.1 GCA_025924095.1 Sorangium sp. | reverse complement strand
GCATCTATACCAGCGGCGGCGGCGGCGGCGGCGGCGGCGGCGGCGGCGGCGGCGGCGGCGGCGGCGCAGCGAGCCCGCGAGCCAGCGAGCGACGGTAGAGGCGCCGTGTCGTGCGTCGAGCCCTGAGTGCGCCAGTAGACCCACACCGACTCCGGTGCTCTCACTGGAGGACTCACGCGTTCACCCTCGACCACGGATTGCCACCTTCGCGACAAAGCGCGCAGAATGCCGGCCCAGATCGCTCGAGCGGCCGAGCACAAGCGCCCTGCGCCAGATCACGCGCTGACGCTGGGTGGTGTTTTCATGTCCATTCAGGATCTCTCGCGATCCATGCCAGTCACGCAAACATCATATCTGATTGGATCATCGGCCGCCCCCACGTGATTGTTCCACCGAGAGAGGCGAGCTGCCCGTGTCAAGCCGGGAGCACGAATGTGGCCGCCAATTTGCTTTGATTGGGAAAGGCACTCGCGAGGGTGTCTTGACGGCAAGGCGGCGTGACGATCGCGAGCGACTGTCGCGCCACGCGACGAGCGGGTTGGCCGTCAAGTTACATCAGCAGCGGAGAGGCTGGCGGCGCTTGCGGCCTCTCCTTGGCAGCGCTCCGTCGCGCCGCGCCCAGGCTCCTCCGGGGGGATGGCGCGGCGCTCTCCGACCTCCGGGGGCGACGGGCGTATCGGACCGAGCCAGGAAAGGAAGATCCCATGCAGCGCTTCAAGTCACACCTCTCCACCGTTGCCCTCACCGCAGCGTGCGCGTTCGCGCCCGGCTGCCTGAGCATCGACGCCGGTGACGAGGAAGCGGGGCCGACCCCCACCGCCTCCGGCACGCTGACCGTCGCCGTCGCCAATGGCGAGGCGCGGTACATGCTGGAGCGGGAAGACGGGGTGTTCGTGCGCCTCAACCTGGACGCGCTGACGACGACGGCGTCGCCCGGCGCCGAGTCGGCGATCGACTGGCGCACGGCCAGCGGCTCACCGGTGGACGTGTTCGGCACCGAGGGCGACGACGGGGCGATTGTCGTCGACGTGATGCGGCCGGCCGAGGGGATCGGCGAGCTGACGAGCGCGCTCGTCACGACCGGGACCAAGCGCGTCCTTGTGCTGCGCGTGCAGTTCGACGGCGGCCAGACGCTCGGCACGGAGCAGGACGTGCGCAACACCATGGCCGGCGCGGCGACCCACCTGGCGGGCTCCTCGTTCGGGAAGATGCAGCTCGAGTACGACGTCGCCGGCCCGTTCAACATCCCCTTCGGCAAGTGCGATGACTACAACCGGTGGCAGAACGAGGCGAAGACCGCGGCGCGGAACGCCGGCTTCGACCTCGGCGCGTACCAGCACTTCATGATCATGGGGAAGATGGATTGCGGGTATGCCGGCATGGGCGCGCAGCCCGGCAGCGCCACCTGGATCGCCGGCCTCTGGCCCGAGGTCGTCGTGCACGAGCTCGGCCACAACTTCGGCCTGTGGCACGCCTCCTCGCGGACGTGCCGCAACGGAGGGGCGACGGTGACCATGAGCAACGAGTGCACCTTCGACGAGTACGGCGATCCGTTCGACCCGATGGGCAACGGCGGGAAGCAGCACTTCAACGCCAACTACAAGGCGAACCTCGGGTGGATCCCGTCGTCGCAGGTCATGACGGCAGCCGGCGATGGAACCTATACGCTCGCCCCGATGACCGAGGCGAGCACCGGGATCCAGCTCCTGCGCGTGAAGGGCCCGAACGACATCATGTATCAGGTGGAGTTCCGCCAGCCGGCGGCGACGAACGTCATCGACTCGCGCAACAGCTCCGGACGCGGCGTCCTCATCCATGCGTTCTTCACGCAGGCGCGAGAGAGCGGCCGGGCGCACCTCCTCGACATGGTCCCGGGCGGGAATTTCAGGGACGCGCCGCTCGCGGTCGGCGCTTCTCATCAGCTCTTCGGGACGAACGCGACGCTGAAGCTCCTCTCGGTATCGCCCACGGGCGCAGCGGTCCAGATCTCCGGCCTGGGCGGCACCGGCGGCACGGGCGACCCCGGCGACCCCGGCGACCCGGGCGACCCCGGCGACCCGGGCGATGACGGCGGCACCGGTACCACCGGCCAGAGCCTGACGGTCCTCCATTCCGGCAAATGCATGGGCGTCAACGCGGCGAGCGTGGACAACGGCGCCACCGTCGTCCAGCGGCCGTGTACCGGGGCGGGCGACCAGCAGTGGCAGATCGAGACCCTCAGCGGCACCACGGCGGTCGTGAAGAACGTGAACAGCGGAAAGTGCCTCGACGTGCGGGGGGCCAGCCGGAACAACAGGGCGAACATCACGCAGTCCGATTGCGACACCAGCAAGAACAGCCAGAAGTGGGATCTCATCGACCGCGGCGACGGCGTCGTCTCGCTGCGCTCGGTCAACAGCGGAAAGTGCGTGGACGTCTCGGGGGCCAGCACCGCCGACGGCGCCAGCTTCATCCAGTACACGTGCAACAGCGGAACGAACCAGCGGTTCCGGCGGCAGTAGCGCGCGTCCGGCGCGCGACGGCCCGGGGGCGCCGCTCCCGGCCGTCGCGCAGCAGAGCGGCGGGTCGCGGCCCGATGGAAACACCGGATCTCCCCGGCCCGGCGCCGCGCCTCGGGACCTCCTGTCGAAGCGTTGCGCTGCGCAGGAGGATGGATGAACCTCCCTTCGATGAACCGCTTCGCTCTGGGGCTCGGGGCCGCCGCGGCGTGGTTGGCCCTCTCCGCCGCGGCGCCCGCGCTCGCCAACGGTCGATACCCCTCCGCCGGCCAGATCCTCGTCGATCCCGCCGATCCTGACCACATCGTCGTCCGCGCGACCTACGGCGCCCTCGTCACGCGCGACGGCGGCGAGCAATGGTCGTGGATCTGCGAAACGGCCATCGGCTACAGCGGCTTCGAGGATCCCATGATGGTCGTCACCGGCGACGGCTCGATCCTCGCCGGGCTCTTCGACGGGCTGAGCGCGACGCACGACCGCGGCTGCGATTGGCAGTTCGCCGAGGGCCCGCTCGCCCAGCGCAACATCGTCGACCTGTCGATCGACCGCGCGGACCCCGCGAGCGTCCTCCTGCTCGGCTCCAGCGTCATGGCCGGCGACGCGATCTTGACCCAGGTCTGGGAGTCGAAGGACGACGGGAGGACGTGGACCCAGGCCGGGGCCGATTTCCCGAGCACGTTCCTCGGCGTGACCCTGGACAGCGCGCCGAGCGATCCGCGGCGCATCTACGTGAGCGGGCGCCGGAACGGACCCACGTTCCAGGGGATCGTGCGGCGCTCGGACGATCGCGGCGCGACCTGGGAGGAGCTCGACGTCCCTGGCAGCGACGATCGCCACCTGCCGTATCTCGGCGCGGTGGACCCGGAGGATCCCGACGTCGTGTATGTGCGCCGCGACGGCGACGGCGCGGACGCCCTGCTGGTCTCGGAGGACGGGGGCGTCACCTGGCGCGAGGTGTTCCAGGCGGTGAGCCTCCTCGGCCTCGCCCTCTCGCCCGACGGGACGAGGATCGCGGTCGGCAGCGACATGGACGGCCTGTGGGTCGCGCCGACGGCGACCCTGGAGTTCACCCAGGTGGGGCAGCTCGGCGTCCGCTGCCTGACCTGGACGCCACAGGGCCTCTTCGCGTGCGCCGACGAGCCCCTGGACGGCTTCACCGCGGGCGTCTCCACGGACGGGGGCAAGACGTTCTCGCCGCTCATGACGCTCGACCGCCTCTGCGGCCCGCCGCCGGACTGCGGGGGCGAGAGCTCGACCGGCCGGACCTGCCCCGAGCTCTGGCCGGGGACGGCGAGCTTCCTCGACGCCGCGGACTCGTGCGAGTCCGGCGCGGGCCCCGGCGGCACCGCGGGCGCGGGTGGGAGCGGGACGAGCGCCGGTGGGAGCGCGGAGGGCGCGGGCGCGGCCGAGTCGAGCGCCGGCGGCGGCTGCTCCTGCGAGGCGTCGGGCGGGGGGCGCGCCGGCGTGCTCCTGAGCTGCCTGGCCGCGGCCGGCGGCTTGCTCCTGCGCGCGCGGCGGCGAGGGCGGAGCTGCCCTGGGCGATGAGACCACGACCGGGTTTGTTGGCCGGTAGAGCCGCCTCGATGGACACTGGCGAGACGGTCGCGATGAAGAAGTGGAGCTTTCTCGCCCTGGGACGCAGCTACGAGATCACGGATTATGGCCCGAGGTTCGGTATCGAGGTCACACGGAACGGTTACACGGTGTGGACCGGCTACCGTGATGGAGCGCGGCTCGTGACCGACACGAGCACCCTGCCCGCGCGCGAGCTCGTGGCGCTCCGCGAGGAGCTCGCGCGGGGAGCGACCTCCCGGGACGCCACCCCGGCGGCGGACGCGGGCCGGCGCGCGCGCCGGCCGCAGCGCGCGGTCGAGCAGCTCGATCTGCTCGGAGCGTCCCTCCTCGGGGGCTGCCAGCGCTGAGCCGCGAGGCTGCCGGGGTGCGGTCGGACGGTCAGACCTCCAGCGCGCTCTCGATCACGCGATGCACGAGGCCGTACGCCTGGGCCTCGCGCGCCGTCATCCACAGGTTGCGGTCGGTCTCCTGCGCGATCTTCGCGGGCTCCTGCCCGGTCGCCTCGGCGAAGATGCGGTTGAGCCGGTCGCGCGCGGCCAGGATCTGGGCCGCCTCGATCTCGATGTCCGACGCGGGGCCGCGCACGCCGCCGAGCGGCTGGTGCAACAGGAAGCGCGTGTTCGGGAGCGCGAACCGGTGCTCCCTCCGCGCGGCGACGAAGATCAGCGCGCCCGCGCTGGCGACCCACCCGGTGCCGATCACCTTGACCTCGGGCCGGATGAAGCGAATCACGTCGTAGATCGTATCCCCCGACTCCACGTGCCCTCCCGGCGAGTGGATGAGGATCCGGATCGGCTCCTCGCTCTCGTTCGCGAGGGCGAGCAGCTGCGCCGTCGTCGTCTGCGCCAGCTCGCTGGTGATCTCCCCGAAGATCAGGAGGGTCCGGCTCCTGAGGAGGCTCCTGCGGACCTCCTCGGGCAGCGCGCGGGGGAGCAGCTGTTCTTCGTTCGGCGTCGCATCGAAGCGCATCATGGCCCCGAGCTTCCGGCCGCCCCCGCCCGCGCGCCATGACCGCGAAGCGCGGAGTCATACCCGCGCGTCTCGACCCGCGAACGAGCGCTGGACGAGCGGCCTCGGCGCGGCAACCCTGCGGCATGGCGGACGACGTGGAGCGGCAGCTTCCCCGCGGCGTGGCGGTCTCCCGGCATCCTGCGCATCCTGGGACGCACTTTCGTGTGGGCGCGGGTGATCCGCCGAGCCTCCACGTCGTCGTGCAAGGCTCTTTTCGTCTGTCGCAGGACGGGGAGCGCGTCCTCCCGCTCGATCCTGGCGACCTCGTGCTCCTCGGGTTCGGCCCGCGCGGCGGGGCGCCCTGCGAGCAGAGCCTCCGCTGCGTCGCGCCGCCGCCCGGCGCCGCTCCCGCGCCGGCGGAGTTGCTCTCGGCCACCTACACCGCCGCGCCCGTCGGGGCGCTCGCCTCCCTCGCGCCCGTGGTCCACCTCGCCGCCGGCGAGGTGCGGTGCGCGCCGGGGCTCTCCGCCGTCGTGAGCCTGCTGCGCGCCGCGCTCGCGGATCCTTCCCCCGGGCAGGCTCGGCTGGCGCGCTCGCTCCTCGAGCCGCTGCTCGCCTACGCGCTGCACTGCCATGAGCGCGCGCGCACAGGGCGCGCCGCGGGCGCCTTCGATCGGCGCGTCGCGCGCGTGCTCCGGCTCATGCAGGAGAAGCCGGCGGAGCGCTGGACCCTCGAGGCGCTCGCGAAGGCGGCGGGCCTCTCCCGCGCCGCGCTCGCGCGGCGTTTCCTGGCCGAGCTCGGCGTCCCGCCGCTCCGCTACCTCGCCGAGCTCCGCATGCAGCGGGCGGCCGAGCTGCTCGCCGAGGGCGACGGCTCGCTGGCCGCCGTCGCGGCCGAGGTCGGGTACGACTCGGAGTTCGCGTTCAGCCGCGCGTTCAAGCGGCACACGGGCGAGGCGCCGGGCGCCTTCCGCCGGCGCAGCCGCTCCGAGGGCGCCGCGTTCCGCCTGCCGCCCGTCCGCGCGGCGGCATGAGCGCTTCGCCCGGCGGCCAGGGAGCTCACCGCCCCGCGCCCGCAGCCTCCCCGCCGGCCGGCTTTCCGCCCTCCAGCCCGGAGGCCTAGCCCCTCGGGCCGGGCACGACCGCGCCCGCCCCGCCCTCTCCGGGGAGGCACATCTTCCGGCCCGCGCTGTCCGCGGTCTCCTCGCAGGCCTTCAGGCCCGCCGGGCAATCCTCGGCGCTGTCGCAGTACGCCGAGCAGTGCCCCGGCTGATCCAGCGCGCCGGTCCGGTGCAGGCACCGCCCGTGCTGGCACTCGACCGCCGTCATGCACGCCTCGCCGAGCGCCCGGCCCTGCGGCCTGCTGCACGCGCCGCCCGGACCGTCGTCGCGCGAACGGCACACGGACCCCGCGCCGCACTCGCGGTCGACCCGGCAGCCCGTCGAGCAGACGCCCCCGATCGCAGCGCAGACCGACGACGCGCACTCCGCGCCGTCCGCGCACGCCTCGCCGAGCTCCTTCTTCGCCGCCTTCTTCGCCGGGCTCACCCCGGACCGCTCATCGCAGCCCGCGCAGAGCAGCCCCAGCACCCCGGCGAGCGCGACCACCCCCGCGAGCGCGAACGCCCCGCCGCCGCCTCGCCCAGCCCGCTCTCCGTGGACCATCCGCCGATCTCCAGAGGCTCCGGCTGGCGACGTTCGCGTGGCGCACGAGGTCGCCGGGCCGCCAGCGCTCCTAGCACACCGGCGACCAGGAGCGATCCGCAATCCACAGACCCGACGGAACCTCACCCGAGCCCGTCGCGCAGCCCACCAGCTCGGCCCGGATCCGTCTAAAGTGCGCCGCCATGGCCAACCCGATCGACGTCGATCCCAACCGTCAGAGAGAAACCCCCGCCCAGCGAGACACCCCTCAGCGAGACGCCCCCGCCGCTTTTTTCCGCGGAACCCCGGCGCCGGACGCCCGCACCGGCATGCACCCGGTGGCGCTCCGCCGCGCCTTCGCTGACCACCTCCACTACTCGCGCGCCCGGGAATCCCTCTCCGCCACGCCGTTCGACCGGTACGTCGCCCTCGCCCTCTCGGTGCGCGATCGCCTCGTCGACCGGTGGACCAAGACCCAGCACACCTACTACGAGCAGGACGTCAAGCGCGGGTACTACCTCTCCGCAGAGTTCCTCCTCGGCCGAGCGCTCGTCGCCAACCTGCAGGCGCTCGACATCTACGACAGCTACAAGACCGTCCTCGGCGAGCTCGGCCTCAACCTCGACGAGCTCGCCGACCAGGAGCCCGACGCCGGGCTCGGCAACGGCGGCCTCGGGCGGCTCGCCGCGTGCTTCCTCGACTCCATGGCCACCATCGGCCTGCCCACCTACGGGTACGGCATCCGGTACGAGTTCGGCATCTTCGAGCAGGTCATCCGCGACGGCTACCAGGTCGAGCGCGCCGACGAGTGGCTCCGCTTCGGCAACCCCTGGGAGGTCGAGCGCCCCGAGCACGCCGTCCCGGTCTCGTTCGGCGGCTACACCGAGCGCGTCCCCGACAAGCGCGGCGGCTTCCGCGTGATCTGGCGCCCCTCCGAGCAGGTCATCGGCGTCCCCTTCGACACGCCCATCGCGGGCTACAAGTCGAACACCGTGAACACCCTCCGGCTGTGGTCCGCCCGCGCGGGCGAGGAGTTCGACTTCGAGCTCTTCAACGCCGGCGACTACGTGCACGCCGTCCACGAGAAGAACCAGTCGGAGGTCATCTCCAAGGTCCTCTACCCGAACGACAACTTCGACAAGGGCAAGGAGCTGCGCCTGCGGCAGGAGTACTTCTTCGTCGCCTGCTCCATCGCCGACATCGTGAACCGCTACAACCGGGTCCACCCGGACTTCTCGCGCTTCGCCGAGAAGAACGCGATCCAGCTGAACGACACGCACCCCGCCATCGCGATCGCCGAGCTGATGCGCGTCCTCGTCGACGACCACCTCCTCACCTGGGAGGACGCGTGGAAGCAGACGACCGCGTCCTTCGGGTACACGAACCACACGCTCCTGCCCGAGGCGCTCGAGCGCTGGCCCGTCGCGCTCTTCGAGCGGCTCCTGCCGCGGCACCTCGAGATCATCTACGAGATCAACCGGCGGTTCTTGCGCGAGGTCATGGACGCCCACCCGCAGGACCACGATCGCGTCGCGAGGATGTCGCTCGTCGAGGAGGGGCACGAGCGCCACGTGCGCATGGCCCACCTCGCGGTCGTCGGCTCGCACTCGGTGAACGGCGTGGCCAAGCTCCACTCCGAGCTCGTCAAGCGCGACCTGCTGCGCGACTTCTACGACCTCTGGCCCGAGCGGTTCAACAACAAGACCAACGGCGTCACGTTCCGGCGGTGGCTGCTCGCCTGCAACCCCGCGCTCGCCGCGCTCGTCACCGAGAAGGTCGGCCCGCGCTGGGTGACGGAGTTCGAGCGGCTGCGCGAGCTCGAGGGCCACCTCGGCGACCCGGAGTTCATCGAGCGGATCGCCCGGGTGAAGCGCGAGAACAAGGAGGAGCTCGCGAAGATCATCGCGCACGAGCTCGACATCAGCGTCGACCCCTCCTCGCTCTTCGACGTCCAGATCAAGCGCCTCCACGAGTACAAGCGCCAGCTGCTCAACGCGCTCCACATCGTCGCGCTCTACCTGCGCCAGAAGCGCGGCGAGCAGGTGACGCCGCGGACCTTCATCTTCGGCGCCAAGGCGGCCCCCGGCTACCGGCAGGCGAAGCTCATCATCAAGTTCATCCACGCCGTCGCCTACGTCGTGAACGGCGACCGGCGCCACACCGGGCTGCGGGTCGTGTTCATGCCGAACTACCGCGTCTCGCTGGCCGAGCGCATCATCCCGGCCGCCGACGTCTCCGAGCAGATCTCGACCGCGGGCATGGAGGCGTCGGGCACCGGCAACATGAAGCTCGCGCTGAACGGCGCGCTCACCGTCGGCACGCTCGACGGCGCCAACATCGAGATCCGCGACGCGGTGGGGCCGGAGAACTTCTTCCTGTTCGGCCTGACCGCCGACGAGGTGATCGCCCGCCGCCATGCGCACTTCGAGGGGCGCGACGCCGTCGCGGCCGACCCGGAGCTCCGCGAGGTGATCGAGCTCATCTCGTCCGGCTTCTTCTCCCCGGAGTACCGGGAGCTCTTCCAGCCCCTGCTCGACCGGCTGCTCGGCCGGGACGAGTACATGATGCTCGCCGACTTCAAGGCCTACTCCGCCTG
>JAICEP010000282.1 GCA_025924095.1 Sorangium sp. | reverse complement strand
TGCCACCGTGGGAGGCGCCCTCCGCGTCGTGTCGAGCGGCTCATGACATGAAGCGACCGCAGCGCCGGACGCGACGAGCGCAGCCAGCCGAAACCCACGAGCGGCCGAGGAACGCAGCGTTCGCCTGCGCATTGGACGACAACCTCCCCGAGACGCCTCCAAGGTAGACGATTCCGCTCCAGGTGCGTAGGACTTCGTGCCTGTGGGTGAGGGCGGCGATGACACAGTGCGCATTCTCCAGGCTCACTGCGTGGCGACAGGGACGGCGGCGGGGCGGAGGGTGATAGGCTGCGGGGCGATGGCGACCGCCCAACCCACCCCGCTCACCGCTGTCGTGCTCGCTGCCGGACAAGGGACTCGGATGAAGAGCGCCCGACCGAAGGTGCTCCACGAGCTCTGCGGCCGGCCGATGATCCACCACGTCGTCGACGCGGCCCTGGCCGCCGGCGCCTCGGACGTCGTGGTCGTCGTGGGCCACGGCCGCGACGAGGTCTCCGGCTACCTCGACAGGGCGTTCGGCGCCCAGGGCAAGCACGTCCGCACCGCGCTCCAGGCCGAGCAGCGCGGCACGGGCGACGCGGTGCGCTGCGCCATGCCGCACCTCAAGGCGACCGCCGAGGCGGTGCTGATCCTGTGCGGCGACACGCCGCTGCTCGATCCGGAGCAGCTCACGCAGCTCCGCGGGGCGCTCGACGGCGCGCGCGACGCGCCGATGGCGATGCTCACCGCGCAGGTCGCCGATCCGACGGGCTACGGCCGGATCCTGCGCGACGGCGCGGGCCGCGTGATCGGCATCCGCGAGCACAAGGACGCGAGCCCCGACGAGCGCGCGATCACCGAGATCAACCCCGGCGTGTACCTCGCCCGCGGCGCCTTCCTCGAGCGCGCGCTGGCCGGGCTGACGACGGACAACGCGCAGGGCGAGCTCTACCTGACCGACATCGTCGCGCAGGCCGCGAAGGCCGGCGGCGCCGCGGTGGTCGTGGCGCGGGACGCCGGCTCGCTCGTGGGCATCAACGACCGCGCGCAGCTCGCCGCCGCCGAGGAGGTGCTCTACGGCCGCATCGCCGACCGGCTGCGCCGGAGCGGCGTCACGATCCGGACGAGCGCCCGCGTCGACGCCGGCGTGGCCGTCGAGCCGGACGCGGTGATCGAGCACGCGGCGGTGCTGCGGGGGCAGACGCGGATCGGCGCGGGCGCGCGCATCGACGTGGGCTCGGTCCTCACGGACGTGGTCGTCGAGGCGGGCGCCACGGTGAAGCCGTACACCGTGGCCTCGCAGTCGTCGATCGGCGCCGGCGCGCAGATCGGGCCGTTCTCGCACCTCCGCCCGGACAGCCAGATCGAGGCCGACGCGCACATCGGCAACTTCGTCGAGACGAAGAAGACGGTGGTCCGCAAGGGCGCGAAGGCGAACCACCTCGCCTACCTCGGCGACGGCGACATCGGCGAGGGCGCCAACGTCGGCGCCGGGACGATCTTCTGCAACTACGACGGCTTCCGGAAGCACCGGACCGAGATCGGCCCCGGCGCCTTCATCGGCAGCGACTCGCAGATCGTGGCGCCGGTGAAGATCGGCGCGGGCGCCTACGTGGCGACGGGCACGACCGTGACCCGCGACGTGCCGGAGGACGCGCTGGCGATCGGCCGGGTGAAGCAGGAGAACAAGGAAGGCTACGCCGCGAAGCTCAAGGCGCGGCTGAAGGGCGCGGCGAAGACGTAGCGCGCGCGGCGGCGCGACCTCCGGCCCCAGACCGGCGAGGTCGCACGGCATCTTGAGAACCGCGAGATATCCTGTTCGAGCTCACGGTATCTTCCGCTCGAGAGCTCTTGTCGTCGGTGTCGTGAACACTGCGACCCCTCCCGCCTTTGGGCTGAAACCTGTGCGGTCAGCAGCTACACTCGCGCGCCATGCCTCTGGCCGCCCTGCTCCTCTTGCCATTTCTCGGAAGCGTGCTCACCGCGCTCCTGCCGACGCGGGCACGGTCCGAGCTTGCGGCTTGCGCAGGGTTCGTGTCGGCCGGCGCGGCGGTCTGGGTCATCAGCCTGTTCCCGCGGGTGCGTGACGGGGGCGTGATCCGCGAGACGATCTCGTGGGTGCCTTCGCTCGGTCTCGATCTGGTCCTTCGGCTCGACGGGTTCGCGTGGATGTTCGCCGTGCTCATCACGGTCATCGGCGCCCTCGTCTGTCTGTACGCGCGCTACTACATGTCCCCCGAGGATCCGGTGGCGCGCCTGTACGCGTTCCTCCTCGCGTTCATGGGCGCAATGCTGGGCGTCGTGCTCTCGGGCAACCTCGTTCAGCTCGTCGTCTTCTGGGAGCTCACGAGCCTCGTTTCGTTCCTGCTCATCGGCTACTGGCATCACCGGGTGGACGCGCAGCGGGGCGCGCGCATGGCGCTCACCGTGACCGGCGCGGGCGGGCTCGCGCTCCTCGGAGGCGTGCTCCTCCTCGGCCACATCGTCGGCAGCTACGAGCTCGATGTGGCCCTCGCCTCGGGCGACCGCGTGCGGGCACACCCGCTCTACCCAGCCGCGCTCGTCCTCATCTTGCTTGGTGCGCTCACCAAGAGCGCTCAGTTCCCGTTTCACTTCTGGCTGCCGCGGGCCATGGCCGCGCCGACGCCGGTGTCCGCCTACCTGCACTCGGCGACCATGGTGAAGGCGGGCGTATTCCTGCTCGCGCGGCTCTGGCCGGTGCTGTCGGGGACCGAGCTGTGGTTCTGGATCGTCAGCGGCGCGGGCATGACGACGCTCCTGCTCGGCGCGTATATCGCGATGTTCCAGCACGATCTGAAGCGCGTGCTCGCCTATTCGACCATCAGCCACCTCGGCCTCATCACGCTCCTCTTCGGGCTCAACAGCTCGCTCGCCGCCGTCGCCGGCGTGTTCCACATCATGAACCATGCGACGTTCAAGGCCTCGCTGTTCATGGCCGCGGGCGTCGTCGACCACGAGACCGGGACGCGCGACATTCGTCGCTTGAACGGCCTGATTCGTTCCATGCCTCGCACCGGCGCGCTGGCGCTCGTGGCGAGCGGCGCGATGGCCGGCGTGCCGCTGCTCAACGGCTTCCTGTCGAAGGAGATGTTCTTCGCCGAGACGATGTTCTTCTCCGCGCACCCCTCGGTGGAGGTGATGCTCCCGGTGGTGGCGACGATCGCGGCGATCTTCGCGGTCGTGTACTCGCTGCGCTTTGGCTACGACATCTTCTTCGGCCCGCCGTCGACCGATCTCCCTCGCCAGCCGGAAGAGGCCCCGCGGTGGATGCGGACGCCGATCGAGCTCCTTGTGCTCAGTTGCCTCATCGTCGGCGTCGCGCCGACGATCTCCATCGGGCCGTCGCTCGCAGCGGCAGCCCGCCCCGTGGTCGGCGGGACGCTCCCCGAGTACAGCCTCGCCATATGGCACGGCTTCAACCCGCCTTTCGTCATGAGCCTCGTCGCCATCGCAGGCGGCGTCCTCGGGTACCTCTGGTTGCGCAAGCATCAGGAGCAGGGGCGACTCCAGGATGCGCCCTTCGTCGGACGGCTCAACGCAAGGCGGCTGTTCGAGAGCGCGCTGCTCGGGCTCACGCGCCTCTCGCGGAGGGTGCTTCGGCTCGCCGGAACTCGACGACTTCAGACGCAGATGTTCACGATCATCGCGGTCGCGCTCCTCCTCGCGCTCCTCGCGGCGCGCGGCGTCCCGCTGGAGTGGGGCGACCGGGACCGGCTCCCCGCGTCGCCCGCGTTCGTGCTCTTGTGGGTCATCGGCGCGGTCTGCGCGGTCGGCGCTGCCGTGATGGCCAAGTTCCACAGGCTGATCGCGATCACCTTGATGGGCGGCGCGGGCCTCGTCACCTGCCTGACGTTCATGTGGTTCTCGGCGCCCGACCTCGCCCTCACGCAGATCGTCGTGGAGATCATCACCACCATCCTGCTCCTGCTCGGGCTGCGCTGGTTGCCGATGCGCATCGAAGGAATATCGAGGCCTGTCACGGCCCGCGACAGGATGCGGCGCGGGCGCGATCTGCTGCTCGCGATCGGCGCCGGCAGCGGCCTCGCCGCGCTCTCCTATGCCATGCTGACCCGGCCGGCGCCGCACAGCATCTCACCGTTCTTCCTCAGCCGCGCGCTGCCGGAGGGAGGAGGCGCCAACGTCGTCAACGTCATGCTCGTCGACTTTCGCGCCTTCGACACGCTCGGCGAGATCACGGTCCTCGGCGCGGTCGCGCTCACGGTCTACGCCCTCCTGCGCCGCTTTCGACCGCCCCCGGAGAGCATCGAGCAGCCCCACCAGCAGAGAGCTTTTCCGGCCGACGTCGTCACCGACCTCGTGAAGCCGCGCACGGCCGAGGACGCCGCGCGCGGATACATGATGGTGCCGGCGGTCATCGCGCGCCTGCTCCTGCCGGTCTCCGTCCTCGTCGCGGCACACTTCCTCCTTCGTGGGCACAACGAGCCAGGCGGCGGCTTCGTGGCCGGCCTCGTCGTCGCGATCGCGATGCTCATGCAGTACATGGTCTCGGGGGCGCTCTGGCTGGAGGCGCGCGCGCGCCTCCGTCCGGTGCGCTGGATCGCCGTTGGACTGCTGCTCGGGGCGATCACGGGCCTCGGCGCGCTCGCCGTCGGCTATCCCTTCCTCACGACGCACACCGCGCATGTCAGGCTGCCGCTGGTCGGCGAAGTCCACCTGCCGAGCGCCACCTTCTTCGACCTCGGCGTGTTTGCGGTCGTCGTGGGAGCGACGCTCCTCACCCTCACGGCGCTCGCTCACCAGTCGCTGCGTGCCCACCGGCGACCGACACAGAGCCCGGCGTCGTCGACGAGCGAGGGCACGAGCTAGATGGAAGCCCTGCTCGCGCTCGTCATCGGTGTGCTCGGCGGATCCGGGATCTGGCTCGTGCTGCGCCCGCGAACCTTCCAGGTGATCATGGGGCTCACGTTGCTCTCTTACGCGGTGAACCTCTTCATCTTCAGCATGGGGAGCATCTTCATCGACAAGCCACCGCTCGTGCGACCTGGCGTGCCTGCCGATCTTCAGCACTACACGGATCCGATGCCGCAGTCCCTCGTGCTCACGGCCATCGTGATCGGCTTCGCGACCACGGCGCTCTTCCTCGTCGTGCTCCTCGCTTCGCGCGGCTTCAGCGGCACCGACCACGTGGATGGAACGAGGGAGGAGCCATGACCGAGCGCTTCCCGCACCTCATCGTCGCGCCCGTCGTGCTGCCGCTGATGACGGCGGCCCTGTTGCTCCTGCTCGGTCAGAAGCGCAAGCGCGCCAAGTCGATCGCCAACGTCGGCGCGGCCTTGGCGGGCCTCCTCGTGGCGCTGGAGATCCTGCACGGCGCCGACGCCGGCGGTCTGTCCGGCGCCGCCCGTGTGGTCCTCATGTCGAACTGGGAGGCGCCCTTCGGGATCGTGCTCGTCGCCGACCGGCTCTCTGCGCTCATGCTGGTGCTTGTCGGTGTGGTGAGCCTCTGCGCCGCCCTCTACGCGGAGGCCGCGTGGGGTCGCGCGGGCGCGTACTTCCATGCGCTCTTCCAGATTCAATTGATGGGGCTCAACGGCGCCTTTCTCACGGGAGACCTCTTCAACCTCTTCGTGTTCTTCGAGGTGATGCTCGCGGCGTCGTATGGCCTGCATCTTCATGGATCCGGCTGGCCGCGGGTGCGCTCGGGGCTCCACTACATCGCGGTGAACCTGCTCGCGTCGTCGCTCTTCCTCGTCGGCCTCGCGGTGCTCTACGGCGTCATGGGCACGCTCTCCATGGCCGACATCGCCGAGAAGATCGCGCTCGTCCCGGCGCGCGATCGCGGGCTCTTGCACGCAGGCGCGGCGGTCCTCGCCGTGGCGTTCCTCATCAAGGCGGCGATCTGGCCCCTCAACGCCTGGCTGGTGCCGGCCTACTCGGCCACGAGCGCGCCTGTCGCGGCGCTCTTCGCGCTGATGACCAAGGTGGGCATCTACGTGCTCATGCGCTTGTCGACGCTGCTCTTCTCCGCGGGCGCTTCAGCGCAGTTCGGGGGGACCGTCCTGCTCTACGCAGGGCTCGCGACCATCGCCTTCGGCGCGATCGGCCTCATGGCCTCCATGTCCCTCGGGCACATCGCGGGCTTCTCGGTGATCGTGTCGTCGGGGACGCTCCTCGCGTCGCTCGGGATGGGGACCCCCGCGGTGACGTCGGCGGCGCTGTTCTACATGCTGAGCGCCACGCTGGCGGTGAGCGCCCTCTTCCTCCTCGTCGAGCTTGTGGAGCGCATCGGCTCCGATGGACAGCGGCGGGTGCCGGACCTCGACGTGGAGCCGGGCGAGGACACGAACCTCGATGACGAGGAGGCGCCGCTCGTCGCCCGAGCGTTTCCGGTGTCCATCGCGCTGCTCGGCCTGGCGTTCATGGTCTGCGCGCTGCTCGTCGCAGGGCTGCCGCCGCTCTCGGGTTTCGTCGCGAAGCTCTCGTTGCTGACCGCCCTCCTGTCGCCCCGAGGGGGCGGCCACGCGAGCGCCGGCGCCCCCGTCCCGCCCGCCGCGTGGATCTTCTTTGGGCTGCTGCTCCTCTCGGGGCTCGCGGCCACCATCTCCCTCGCGAGGGCGGGCATTCGATACTTCTGGTCGTCGGGTGGGCGGCTCCCGCCCCGCTTGAAGGCCGTCGAGGCCGCCTCCCTCCTCGGCCTCATCCTCTGCTGCATCTTGCTCACGCTGTTCGCCGAGCCGGTCCTGCGCACCACGAGCGCGACAGCCGCGGGATTGCACTCGCCGAAGGCGTACATCGAGGCCGTCCTGTCGATGAAGCCTCGTCCGGGGCCGACGCGTCCCGTGATCGACGAGGAGGCGCCGTGACCTTCCTCGGGAAGCTCGTGCCCGCGCCGCTGCTGTCCGCCGCTCTGTTCGCGTTGTGGCTGGCGCTCGCGCGCTCCACGAGCGTGGGCCAGGTCGTCCTGGGGCTAGGGCTCGCGCTGGCGGTGCCGCTCCTCACCTCGGCCCTGCGACTGACGAATGTCCGGGTGCGGCGACCGCTGGTCGTCGTGCGCTTCATCCTGAGGGTCGGCTACGACGTCTTGCTCTCGAACTTCGAGGTCGCCTGGGACGTGGTCAGGTGGCGATGGCGGCGACCGCGGTCGAAGTTCGTGATCGTGCCCCTCGATCTGCGCGACCCCCTCGGGCTGGCCGCGTTATCCATGGTGACGACCGTGGTTCCGGGCACCGTGTGGTCGGAGCTCGCGCTCGATCGCCGCGCGCTCTTGCTGCACGTATGGAATGTCGGTGATGAAGGCGCCTTCGTCGCCCGTTTCAAGGCTCGCTACGAGGAGCCTCTCAGGGAGATCTTCGAATGAGCGCACTTCTGTCCGGCGCAATTGCCTTCGCGCTCGGCTGCTACGCCGTCGCGTCGGTCCTTGTGGTCATCAGGCTGATCCGGGGGCCGCGGGCGCAGGATCGCGTGTTCGCGCTCGACTTGCTCTACTTCCACGCGATGCTTGTCATGCTGGTGCTCGGTATTCGTCACCGGAGCGACACGTACTTCGAAGCCGCGTTGTTGATCGCGCTCTTCAGCTTCGTGAGCTCATCCGCGATGGCGAAGTTCATCCTGCGCGGGGAGGTGATTGAATGAACCAGCTTCCCCTCTGGGTCGAGGCGGCGGTCGCTGCGCTGCTCGTGTTGAGCGGCCTGTTCGTGGTCATCTCCGCGTTCGGGTTCCTGCGCCTGCCAGACTTCTTCCTGCGCATGCATCCCCCCGCGCTGGCGTACACCTTCGGCAGCTGGTGCGTGACGCTGGCGAGCATCCTCTACTTCTCGATGATCGAGTCCCAGCTCGTGCTGCACCCGTGGCTCATCATCATCACGCTCTCCATCACGGTCCCTGTGACCACGCTGCTCCTGGCACGCGTGGCGCTGTTCCGCCGCCGCGCCGCGGGAGCAGCCGACACTCCGCCTCCGCTCACGCTACGCCGCGACTCCTGAGGGCGGCTCGAGGCTGGGAGGCTACTCGGCGTCGCCGGCCACGGCGCTCTCCGCGACCGCGCCGTCGCGCAGCGACGGGATGGCGTGGCCCATCCGGAGGCGCTTCGCCTCGAGGTAGGGCGCGGAGAAGGGGTTGGCCGGGACGAGGGCCGGCGAGCGCGAGGAGATCCGCACGCCGAGCGCGCGGAGCGCCTCCACCTTGTCCGGGTTGTTCGTGAGCAGCCGGATCGACTCGATGCCGAGGTGATCGATCATCGCGGCGGCGGGCTCGTAGCCGCGGGCGTCGTCGGGCAGGCCGAGGATGCGGTTCGCGTCGACCGTGTCGTGGCCGAACGCCTGGAGCTGGTACGCGCGGATCTTGTTGGCGAGCCCGATGCCGCGCCCCTCCTGCCGCAGGTAGAGCACGACGCCGAGCCCGCGGCGGCCGATCTCGGCCTGGGACGCCTCGAGCTGCTCGCGGCAGTCGCACTTCAGCGAGCCGAACACCTCGCTCGTGAGGCACTCGGAGTGGACGCGGAGGGTGACGTCCGACTTGCCCCGCACGTCGCCCATGATCAGGGCGACGTGATCGGGGGAGAGCCCCTGCTCGTGGGTCGTCGTTCCGCCCCAGTGGAATACAAGCATCTGGAATACACCGTGCTTGGTCGGCACGGGCGCCTGGGCGCGAATATCGAGCTGAGGCCGGATCGCCGTCGTCGGGACGTACATCTCGCTCTCCTGGTGGAGGAGTCCTGGGTCTCGTGTCAAGCAAGGTGCGATGCCTCGAGTTTGCCCGCTTACCCTGCCGATGTCCGGCCACCCCTGAAGGTGGCGTCAATCAAGTAGCGTAAGCCCTGAACAGGGACAAGGTAAGCTCTCCAAGTTGTTGCTCTGGGGGCATACGGGACGCATCCCAGCGGGCTCAGTGGAGCGCGGGCGCCGGTCTAGCCGAGGTCCCGCGCGAGCTGGGCGGCGAGCAGGCGCGCCACCTCCGGGAGGTCGAAGGGCCAGGCGTAGCGGAGGGTGACCGACGGGTGCTCGGCGCGGAGCCGCGCGATGGCCTCGGGGATCTCCACCTCGGCGTGCACGCCGCCCGGGGTCAGCATCGACGGGACCACCGCGACCTCGGCCGCGCCCCGCTGGACCGCGGTCGCGACGGCCTCGGCCAGCGTCGGGGCGCAGAACTCGTTGTAGGCGACGAGGAGCTCGGCGCCCCCCAGCAGCGGGGCGAGCTCGGCGGCGAGGCGCTCGATGCCGGCGCGGTAGGGGTCGCTCTCCGGGGTGCGCGGCCAGGCGCGGACCCTCGCGTCGAGCTCGATCTCCTCCGGGCCCGGCGCCGCGCCCG
>JAICEP010000281.1 GCA_025924095.1 Sorangium sp. | reverse complement strand
GCCGAGGCGCCGCGGTGCACAAGGGAGCCGTCGCTTTCACGGGGCCGTATCGTGGGCTGCGCGCGCACGGGACGGCTTTTAGCCCACGGCACGGCCGAGCGACACTGCCTCGGCGGCGCGGCCCATCGCGCGGCGTCGTCCGCCGGCCGCTCGCTATCGAGCGCTCCGGCCCTCGCCGGCCACGGCCTCCGGGGCGATCAGCGCGCCGGCGAGATCGGCGACCGCCGACAGATCCTCCACGCGGGCGACGTCGAGATCGAGCCCGCGGGCGAGCTGCGGGGCGCTGGCGAGGGCGACCTCGGCGACGGTGAGCTTCCGTCCGGTGAGCTGGTGGAGCGACGTCACCCCGTGATCGCGGATGCCGCAGGGCACGATCATCTCGAACGCCTCGAGGTCCACCGCGATGTTCAACGCGAAGCCGTGCATCGTGAGCCAGCGCGACAGGCGCACGCCGATCGCGCCGAGCTTGGCGATCTCGCGCGCCCACTCGGCGCCGCCCCACTCCTCCGGCGCCGCGCGATCGACCCAGACGCCGATCATCCCGTCGACCACGCCGCCCTCGACGTGGTGCTCGCGCGCGAGCAGGATCATCACCTCCGCGAGCGACCGCACGTACCTGCGCACGTCGCACCGGTCGGGCCGCAGATCGAGCAGCGGGTAGCACACGAGCTGGCCGGGGCCGTGGTAGGTGACGTCGCCCCCGCGGCCCGTCGCGACGAGGTCGATGTCGCGCTCGTTCAGCGCGCCGGCGTCGAGCAGCACGTTCTCCGGGTTCGCCCGCGGGCCGAGCGTGATGACGGGGTCGTGCTCCAGGAGGAGGATCGTGTCGTCGATCCGCCCCTGCGCGCGCGCCTCGACGAGCTGCTTCTGAAGATCGTGGATCGGGGCGTAGCGGCGCCGGCCGATCCACACGGCGCGCGCGCGCCGCGGCTTCGGGGCTCCGAGCGGGGCGACCTGGTCCCTCGCGGGCTGCAGGAGGTCGCGGAGCGGGTCGGTCGGCATGGCTACTCGGGGACCTTCTCGCCGCGCGCTCGCCGCTCGTCGCGGTACGTCTCGATGTGCGTCGTGAAGCTGGCGGCGACCTCGGGGTCGAACTGCGAGCCCGAGCACCGCTCGATCTCGGCCACCGCGACCTCGTGCGGGAGCGCCCGGCGGTACGAGCGATCGCTCGTCATCGCGTCGTATGTGTCGGCCACGGAGATGATGCGCGCGATGATCGGGATCTCGTTGCCACGCATCCGGAGCGGGTAGCCGCGCCCATCCCAGCGCTCGTGGTGCAGGTGCACGCCGGGGATGAGCGGGTGCAGGAACTTGATCGGCTCGAGGATGTCGCGCCCGTAGACGGGGTGCCGCTTGAACACCTCGTACTCGTCGTTCGTGAGCTTGCCCGGCTTGTTCAGGTTGAGCACGCACCCGATCTTGCCGATGTCGTGCATGAGCGCGCTCTGGCGGACGATCTCGATCTCGATCGGGCCGAGGCCGAGCCGCTGCGCCAGCATCACCGCGTAGACGGCGACCCGATCCGAGTGGCCCGCGGTGTAGCGGTCCATCTTGTCGATGGCCTTGGCGAGGCCCTCGATCGTCTGCTGGAACGTCGCCTGGAGGTCCTGGTAGAGGCGCGCGTTCTCGATCGCCGCCGCGGCGCGCGATCCGATGATGCTGAGCAGCTTGCGCTGCCCCTCGTCGAAGCGCTTCGTCCGGGTGAACGACGCGACGGCGACGAAGCCCATGACCCGCTTCTGGATGCGGAGCGGCACGGCGACCAGCGACTGGAGCGGCAGCGCCGGCTCCGCCGCGAAGAACCTGAGCCCCTTCATGCCCTGCTCGAGGAGCTGCGCCTCGGGACGGAAGTGCTCGAGCACGAGCGCCGGGTCGAGCCGGCCGAGGTCGGCCCCCGGCGGGACCGACGGGCCGCGGAGGTGCTGCCGCTCGAAGAAGCTCCCCTCGCCGTCGTCGAGCCACGTCGAGATGAGATCGCCGCGCACCTCGTGGAGACAGCTGTCCGCGACGGTCTCGATCACCTGATCGAGCGAGAGGCTCGCCGCGATGGCCTCGCTCACCTTGTAGAGCGACACCGCCTCGCGCAGCCGGATGTTCTCCGCGGCCATCCGCTGCTTCTCGATGCCGCGCTGGACCACGTGCACCACCTCGTCCAGCTTGAACGGCTTGAGCACGTAGTCGTAGGCGCCGCGCTTCATGGCGTCGATCGCGGTCTCGACGGTGCCGAAGCCCGTCATGATGACCGTGAGCGCGTTCGGCGCCGTCTTGCCGATCTCGTCCAGCAGCGCGATGCCGCCCATCCGCGGCATCTTGAGGTCGCTGATCACGAGGTCGTAGTGACCCTTCGTGAGCTCGCTCAGCGCGCTGGTGCCGTCCTCTGCAGTGCGGACGTAGTAGCCCTCCATGCCGAGGAAGTCGGCCAGCATGTCGCGGATCACCTTCTCGTCGTCCACGACGAGGATGCGAGGGCGGTCTTCTGGAAACGTGGACATGCGGCCGGCAAGCCTACCAGATCCGCTCGCCACCCATCGCTCCAAGGTGGGCGGGTCGGGCACACCGGCGGACCCGCGCCCTATGAGGTCCAACGGACCTGCGGCGCCCAGGTAAGCGGATGGCGTTACGGGGAGGGGGCGGCCGCCGCGAGCGAGGTGGCGGCCGCCGCGAGCGAGGTGGCCGCCGCCGCCACCGGCTGCGGCGGCCGGCCGGCCTCCTGCCCGCGCGCGGCGCGGGGCCGCTCAGTCCTCGTCGCCGGTCGAGACGATGGGGTGCCGGATGGTCCGGGGCGACTCGTCCAGATCCGGGACGCGGATCGAGATGGGCCCGGGGCTGCGGATGGAGGGAGGCGGCGCGGACTCGGAGTCCTCGGTGCGCAACGGGATCATCCTGCTGCTCGGAGCGGGCTCGTCCGTGGTGGTCGTCAGCACGGCGACCGCCCGCTGCTCGCCGAGGGCGTGCTTCTGCTCGAGGAAGCGGAGGACCGACGGCCCGGTCGAGCGCTCGAGCGCCGAGCGCAGATCACCGGGCAGCGTCGACTCGATGATCATCTTCACCCCGGTGCGGGGGTGCTCGATCTCGATGCGCACCAGGTGCACGAACGAGCGATCGAGCCCGTGCTTCTCCTCGAAGTAGCGGTTCGTGGGCACGTGGCCGTAGCGCTCGTCGCCGAGGATCGGGTGGCCGATCGCGGCGAGGTGCCGCCGGATCTGGTGCGTGCGCCCGCCGTCCGGGATGACGCGGAGGATCGAGTGGCCCGAGGCGACCGCGAGGCGGCGGTAGCGCGTGCGCGCCGTGTACGTGCGCGTCCCCTCGCGGAGATCGCGGGTGATCGCGCCCTTGCCCGGCGTGACGCCCTTGGCCGCGGCCAGGTAGATGAGGCGCCCCGTCTTCGTGAGCGCCTCGCCCCAGCGCGCGGCCGCCTCCTCGTTGCGCGCCAGCATGACCAGGCCGCTCGTGCCCGGATCCAGCGCGTGCACGATGACGGGCGTCGTGGTGTTGCCGGGGATGCGGGCGCAGCGGGCGAGCAGCGAGCCGAGGTACTCCGGCTGCGGGGCCACCGGCTCGTGCGGGCCCTTCTCGACGACCAGCACGCCGTCGTCGTCGTAGATGACCTTCGGCGCCGGAGGGGGCGTCCTCCGGAGGGCGGCGATCGTCTCGATCTCCTCCGTGAGCGGGATCATGTCGAGCGGGGTGAGCTCCGTCGACGAGTACCCGAGGCGGCAGAAGTGATCGAGGTCGCGCGCGAGCGTGTCCGGATCGCACGAGACGTAGACGAGCAGCGGCGCGCCGAGGCGCGCGATCGCCTCGCGCGCCGTCGGGGAGACGCCGCGGCGCGGCGGGTTCACCACGATGCCGTCGAACTTCTCCGTGCTGTTGACGAGGGAGCTCACGATCTCCGAGACGTCGCCGGTGCGCACCTCGATGCGCTGGCTCAGCCCCTGCGCCTCCGCCGCGGCGCGCGCGTTCACCGCCGCGGGCGCGAACGACTCGACCATCAGGACCCGGTTGCCGCCCTGGGCCAGGGCGAGCGAGATCGCGCCCGAGCCGCCGTACAGATCGAGGATGCGCGGGGGCTCCTTGCGCCGGGAGGCCGGGCCCATCGGGGCCTCGCCCTCGATCACGGGCCCGTCGTTCTCGAGCGACGCGATCTCGCGGAGCAGGAGGGCGTGCACGCGCGCGGCCTGCGCGCGGTGCGCCTGCACGAACGAGCCGAACGCGGCGATGTGGTAGGTCTGCCCGATCCGGTCCTCCGCGTGCGAGACGCCATCGAGCACGATCGTCTCGGGCCCGAGGATCTGCGGCGCCTCCGCGTCGTGGAAGTTCGCCGCGATGCCGATGACGCGGGGGAGCATCTGGCGGATGGCGCGGCCGGCCTCCCGCAGCTCGTCGCGCGTGCACGCGCGCTCGCGCTGGAGGACGAACGTGATCAGCACGAACGCCGGGTTGTCCTCGGTCGCGCCCATCTCCGCGAAGAGCGGCGTCCCGGGCGCGAGGTGGACCTCGCGCAGATCGAGCGCGCGGAGCACGCCGCCCCTCGTCGGATCGTACGGCAGGAGCAGCGGCCGGACCTCCGGCGGTGGGGACGCGATCAGCTCGCGGAGCCGCGAGGTCACCGCGGCGAGGGCCGGGGCGAGGACCCTGCAGCCAGGGATGTCGACGACCTCGTGATGCCCCGTGCGGCCGTACAGCCCGATCGCGCCGGAGGGGGCGACGATGAGCTTCGCGCGACCGCGATAGCCGGTGATCGGATCGGCCGGGATGACCGGGCTCGTCTGGAGCAGCTGGAGCGACGGGTAGTGCGCGGCGGCGGACACGACCCGCGCGCGCTTCGTGCTGAGCTGCTCTGCGTAATCACCTGCGATGAGCGGACAGCCCGCGCACTCGACCGAGTGCCCGCACTCGATCAGGGTGTTCGGGATCTCGCCTGCCTTCAGTGTGCGCCGCACGGGTCCGGACAAAACGCCGCCGCCCGATCCCTCTGCGCTGGTGCTCTCGCCCAGCCCGTGCGGTTCTTCGATACCTGCGCCGGAAGCCATTCCGGGGGAGCTTACAGGGGCTCTCGGTCAGCGTCGAAGGTGTAAAGAGGAGTCCGTCGAGCTTTTCGTCTGCAGCGCTTCGGCGTTGCGGGGACGCTTCCGGGGGACGCTCGGGATCCCGGCAAAGCCCCGTGTCTTGCCGGCGGCCTGCGCGATCGGCCCGGACGGCGGGCCGTCCAGGCCGCGCTCGCTCCGTCAAGGCGGCCGTCTGGTGATGCAGGCGCCAATGTGGGCGGCGCCTCGCGCTGCTCCGTACCTCGGGCCGCCGCGCCGTTCGCGACATCCGCGGCCGCAGAGGGCGCGTCCGTCCCGCGCGCGCCGCGGATGAGGTGGTAGACTGAGCGCCTCTTGCGTCTTCCGATCGCTTCTCTCTTCGGCGTTCTGGCTCTGCTGTTCGCTCACGCGGCGCTCGCCGCGCCGGGCGACAAGGAGGCGAACCAGGGCATCAACTCGGCCAGAGGCGGGCGATGCAAGCAGGCGATCCCGCTCCTCGAATCCGCCGAGAGCCAGCGGCATCGCCCGAGCTCTGCGGTCCCGCTCGCCGACTGCTACGTGAAGCAGGGCGACATGCTGAAGGCCAGCGAGATCTATCACACGGTCGCGAGCGAGAAGAAGCAGCCCGGTTACAACGCGCGGGATGTCGCGGCCATCACATCGGCCAAGAAGAAGGCAGCGCAGCTCGACGGGCGCATCCCGACGCTCGTCGTTGCGCCGGTGGAGCCCTACGAGGGGCTCGTCGTCGAGATCGACGGCGCGGCGATCCGCGATCCCTCGAGACCGCAGCGATTCGATCCCGGCAAGCGGCTGGTGATCGTCGCCCGGGCCGATGGGTACGAGGTGCTCACGCAGAAGATCTCGCTGAAGGAGAAGCAGCGGCGCGTGATCAAGCTGCGCCTCAAGAAGGCCGGCGCGGCGAAGCCGCCGCCGAAGCCCGCGGCGACGAAGCCTCCGGAGAAGAAACCACCGAAGCCCGCGGCGACGAAGCCTCCGGAGAAGAAACCACCGAAGCCCGCGACGACGAAGCCGGCGGAGAAGAAGCCGCCGAAGCCGGTGGCGACGAAGCCGCCGGAGACGAAGCCGCCGGCGACGAAGCCGCCGGCGACGAAGCCGCCGGCGACGAAGCCGCCGAAGCCGGTGGCGACGAAGCCGGCCGAAGGCAAGCCGCGCGTCGCGGCGAGCCCCGAGGAGAAGGCGAAGCCGCCGGTAGAGATGCCCGAGCCCACGCCGCCGGACGTGCGCAAGCAGCGGAACGTGTGGCTTGGCGCCGGCTTTCGGGGCTTCTTCATCCCCCAGGTCATGTTCGAGCTCTTCGGAGATGGCGGACGGCATGCCTTCTTCCCCGGCGGAGAGGTCTCGCTGTCCAAGAGGCTCGGGCGGTTCGATCTCGTCTTCTCCGTCGCCTACGCGCGCTTCCGGCTGCACGAGACGCCGTTCAAGCCGAAGGGGCACCCCGACACCGACTACGAGATCATCGAGAGCGATCTCCAGGCGCTCCAGGCGGACGTTCGCCTGGTCTGGAACATCCCGCTCGATCGCGACGAGCTGTTCGCCTTCCGTGTCGGGGCGGGCCTTGGCGTGGGCTGGATGTTCATGGGCGAGCTCTACCGGACGCAGGCGTACCCGGGCGACGCCGTCCCCGGCGACCAGAGCTCCTTCGCGCCGGGAGACCCGTACCGCTACGTGAAGTGCCGCGGACCGAACAACCCGTCCGGGAGCTTCCGGTACTGCAATCAGCTCGACTACGACGCGAATCATTACCCCGGCTATGTCGAGCCGAGCTGGTTCACCCGTCCCAAGGGGAGGCCCCAGGGCCTGAAGCCGGTCGTCTATCCATGGCTCCTCTTCCCCGAGATCGGCCTCGCGTTTCGCCCGTGGGATCGCGTCGCCTTCGATCTGCGGGTCGGCGCCTCCGTGACGGGCCCGCTCGGAGCGCTCGGCATCCGCTTCGCGCTGTGAGCGGCGGGGCTCAGCGATCGAGCTTCAGGGAGCGGCCGAGCTTGCGGGAGAGGACGCCCTCGAGCGTGCTCCAGAGCTCCTCGCCGGTCTTCTGCGCCAGCCAGCGGCCCTCGGACTGCCGGTAGTCGAAGTGCCACGCGGCCCGCTCGGCGGCCATCCAGATCTGCCGCGCCGCGCGATGGCTGTTGACGATGTACTTGATGCCGTCCTCGAACTCCAGGGTGAGGATGCCGCTCTGCAGGTCGGCCTCCACACCGTCGGGGATCTCATTGATCGCCCGATCCAGCGCGCCCAGCGACCGATCGGCCACGGCGTCGAACTCTCGCTCCGACAGGGGCTCTCCGCTCATGCCGATCGGCTTACAACGGCGCGCGCCCCGGCGGTACGGGGAAGCGCCCGGGGGGCCGCTCCGCCTCGAACGGCGGGCAGGGGCGCGCCGCGCGCCGCCGATGCGTCAGTAGCCCGGCCAGGGCTCGGCCGGCTTCAGAGGCGCCGGGGCCGGCCTTTTGAAGCACATCACGCCGGCGTCCAGCGCCACGAGCTCCCAGCCGCTCTCCCCGCGAGCCTTGGCGACGGCGCGGGCTTCCTCCACGCCGTGCGTCTGCTCGCAATCCTGCTCCCATCGCGGGGCGGGGACGCTCGGCGCGGCCACCTGGGCGCGCACCCGCCCTGCCGCGAGCGCGCAGGCCACGCCCAGCACCAGACCTCCCAGCACGAGCGCGCCCCGCTTTTCCATGACTCCAGAAACATGGTGGTCCGCTGCGGGCAGGACCGTCAAGCGACGCACCGAGGACGTTCGGCACGCCCGGCAGGATTCGAACCTGCGACCCGCGGCTTAGAAGGCCGCTGCTCTATCCAGCTGAGCTACGGGCGCTTGGACGACAAGCGCGTCTTTCGTACTGCATCGCGGCCCCGGAATCGAGCGCCACGAGCGACGCGGGCGCGCACGGGCGCGGCGCGCCGCCGATGTCCGCTCAGCTCGAAGCGGCCAGCCGCCGGACCTGCTCGCCGGTCCGGCCGTAACGCCGCTGCCGCCGGGCGTAGGTCTCGAGCGCCTCGTCGAAGGTCGCCTCGTCGAAATCGGGCCAGAGCGTGTCGGTGAAGAACAGCTCCGCGTACGCGGCCTCGAAGAGCAGGAAGTCGCTGAGGCGCTTCTCGCCGCCGGTGCGGATGATGAGATCCGGATCCGGCATCGAGCTGGTCGTCAGGAAGTTGCGGAGCGATTTCTCGTTGATCTCCTCCGGGATGACCAGCCCGGCGCGCGCGCGGACCGCGAGCGCGCGCATCGCGTTCGCCATGTCGCGGCGGCCGCCGTAGCTCAGCGCGAGCGCCAGGGTCATCTCGGTGCCCCCCGAGGTGTCCTCCACGAGCTTCTCCATCGCGCGCCGCGTCGGGGTCGGGATCTCCTCGAGGTCGCCGACCACCTGCACCGCGATGCCGCGCCGGATCAGCTCGTCGTGCTCCCCCTCGGCGAACTCCTGGCAGATGCGCATCAGCGCGTCGATCTCGTCCTTGGGCCGCGACCAGTTCGCCACGCTGAACGCGTAGAGCGTGAGGTACGGGATGCCGCGATCGCGGCAGGTGCGCACCGAGAGGCGCACGGCCTGCGCGCCGTGCTGGTGCCCCTGCATGCGGGCGAGGCCCCGAGCCGCTGCCCAGCGGCCATTGCCATCGAGGATGATCGCGACGTGCTTGGGGAGGGTGCTGGACGTCATGGGCTTTCCTGGGTGGGGACGACGACGCACTCTGCGCCGAGCAGGAGCGCGGTGGGGGGGCCGACGGTGATGCGATTGTGGAGGTTCTGTGGAGGATGGCGCGCGCGAGCTCAAGCGCCGCTGTCCGTCGACCTTAGCGCGCGCCGCTCGGTTCGCTCCGCCCGATCGCCGGCCACGCCTTCGCAGCATCGATTTGACGCACCGTCAAATCGGGGAAACCTCCCGGAAACCAAGGTGCTCGCCGGGGAGGTGAGGCGAAGCGGGGGAGCTCATGGGTTCACCAGCTCAGGCCCCCGGCAGCGAGATCTTGAACTCGACCGCGGGCGGCCCGCGGTGGGTGCACTCGGCCGAGCCGCTGTGGGCCTCGGCGATCGCCTTGACGATCGCGAGGCCGAGGCCGGTGCCGCCCCGGTCGGCGCGGGTCGTCACGAACCGGCGGAACAGGCGGCCAGCGACGTGCCGCCCGATCTCGCCGCGGTTGCGGATCGCGATCGCGACCTGTCCGCCCAGGCGGGACACGGCGATCTGGATGGGGGCCGCGGAATCGCCGTGCGTGCGGGCGTTGTCGAGCAGGTTGTCGAGCGCGCGCGACAGCCAGAG
>JAICEP010000280.1 GCA_025924095.1 Sorangium sp. | reverse complement strand
GCGCCCCCGTCTTCAGCACGATCGCCCGGGCCGCCGCGGCGTCGTCGAGGCCCGCCGGGACCACGCCCGCCTCGGACGCCCCGCCGCCGGGCGCCGCCTCGACAACGAGCGCCCCGTCCAGCTCGCGCACCAGGTGGGAGAACCGCCAGGACAGCGCATACCCCTCCGGATCCTGATCCGCAGCGTGCGCCACGACCGGGACGGCGAGCCCCCGCAGCGCCGCAGCGAGCGGCTCGGCGCGCTCCGGTGGCACCGAAAGGAGCACCCGCAGCGCCGGCTCGTCCGCCGCGCCCGCGACGTCGCGCGCCCAGGCCACCGCGTCGAGGTTCAAGGCGAAACCGACCGCCGGCATCGGCAGGCCGAACCGGGAGAGCAGCGTGTCGTAGCGACCGCCCGCCGCGATCGGCTCCCCGGGGCCGTCGGCGAGCACGTGGAAAATTGCGCCCGTGTAGTAGGCGAGGCCGCGGAGCTCGCCGAGGTCGACCCGGAGCGACGGGCCGAGCTCGGGGCTCTTCCTCGCCGCGTCCCAGAGCGCGCGCAGCTCGGCGAGCGGCGCCTCGGCGGGCGTGCCGGCGAGCAGGCCCGCGGCCCGGTGGAAGACCAGGGCGCCGTCCGGGTCGGCCTCGCCGCCGCCCGCGAGGTCCGGGAGCGCGGCGATCGCCGCGACGATGCGGCGCGGAACGTCGGTCGCCCGCGGGCTGGCGAGCACGGCGGCGAGGCGCGACGCGTCCTTCAGCTCGAGCACCTCCGAGAGCTCGGCGGCGAGCCCCGCCGGGACCGCGTCGAGCAGCGCGCGCGCGATCATCGCGTGCCCGAGGTCCACAACGAAGTGCTCGAGGCCGGCCTCCCGCACCGCGGAGGCGGCCAGGCGGAGGATCTCCAGGTCGCCGCCGAGCGTGCCCACGCCGTACAGCTCGACGCCGGCCTGCGGGATCTGCCGGTGGCGCCGCGCCCGGCCCTGGCGTCGCCGCAGGACGGTGCCCTCGTAACAGAGGCGGATCGGGCGGGGCGCGTTGGCGAGGCGCGTGGCCACGAGCCGGGCGATCTGCGGCGTCATGTCCGGACGGAGCGCGGCGACCTCGCCCGACTCGGGCTCGATGAAGCGCAGCACGTCCGCGGCCTCGAGGGTGCCGAGCCCGCGCTCGAGCACCTCGGCGAACTCGAACGCCGGCAGCGAGACCGGCTCGTAGCCGTACAGGACGAAGTGATCGAGCACGCGCCTGGCGAGCGCGCGGCGGCGCTGCGCCTCCTCCGGGAGGAGATCGCGCATGCCGGCGGGCAGCGGGTGCGCCAGCGCGCGGGGCGGCGCGGAGACGGACGGCGCTGGCCGGTCCACTTCGGGCGTCGGAGCGTGGCGGCCTTCCCCCTCGGGGGCTTCCCATCGCGGAGCGTCGCTGGACATCGTGGCCCCGCTTATACCGGCTGAGCACGCGGTGCGCACGCGGCGCGCACGTCCGTTGAGCTTGCCGTGGCAAGCCGTTTGCTGATCGGAGCGCACCACCGGGCCCGTGGGCCGGAAGCGCACGCGGCGCCCTCGACGGAGAGATGGCTCATGGCTCTGACCGCCGTTCCGACCGATGTTCCGAGCGCCAGCACGAGGCCCGAGACTCCTCTGGCGCCGTGCGGTCTCACCCCGTCCGGCGCGGTCGGGCCGCGCCCGGCGTCCCGGGCCGCGAGCGCGGGCCCGCTGGCCGACGCGATCTGCCGGGCGAAGGAGGGAGACCGGGAGTCGCTCGACGAGCTCACGCGGCTCATCCGCCCGCACGTGGAGCGGCAGCTCGCGCGCTACCCCGTGTCCGACGAGGACCGGCTCGACCTCGTGCAGTCGACGCTGCTGCAGGTGGTGCGGACGATCCGCTCCTTCCGCGGCGACTCGAGCTTCACGACGTGGCTGTTCCGGGTGACGGCGAACGAGGCGCTCATGCTGATGCGGTCGCAGCGGCGGCAGCGCGCGCGCATCGTCGAGGGGCTCGACTTCGAGGAGCTCGGCCTGCTCCCGACGATGCGCAGCACGATCGGCGAGGACGACGCCGCGTCGGCGGCGGAGCGGGAGGCGTGCGTCCGCGAGGCGCTGTGCGAGCTGCCGGAGGACTACCGCGACGTGGTGCTCGCGCACTACCACGAGGATCTCGGCCTGCAGGAGATCGCGCAGAAGCTCGCGGTGAGCGAGAGCGCGGTGCGCTCGCGGCTCCACCGGGCGCGCGTGCGGCTGCGCGCGATCCTCAACGCGACCGCGTTCGGCCGGGAGATCGCCGAGGGCGTCGCGGCCTGAGGGCGGGCGCGGGCCGGCCGTGTGTGAAGGCTGACTGTGCGAAGGCGGACTGTGCGGAGGCTGACTGTGCGAAGGTTGACCGCTGCGACGCCTGACCGCTGCGACGCCTGACCGCTGCGAGGCCTGAGCGCGTGCGAAGGCGGACCGTGTGCCCCGGTGCGTGGAGGCTGACCGCGCGCCGCCCGCGCGCGCGACGCTAGCGGACGGCGGAGAGCCTCGCGGTCGCCTGGCGCCAGCGGCGGAGGACGTCCCAGAGCTCGTCCAGCGTGCGGAGGACCACATCGGGGTGGGCGCTGAGCAGCTCCTGCTCCGAGGCGAAGCCGCCGAGGACGGCGATCGACCGCGCGCCTGCGCGGCGCGCGCACTCGATGTCCTGGGGGCCGTCGCCGACCATCACCAGCCTGCGCGGCTGGATGCCGAGGAGCTGCGCGAGGTAGAGCAGCGGCGCGGGCGACGGCTTCTTGTCGGCGACGTCGCCGCCGGCGACCACGGCGTGGAAGCGCGCGCCGACCCCGAGCGCGGCGAGCACCGCGTCGGTGGTCGAGCGCGGCTTGTTCGTGCAGACGCAGATCGACAGATCGCCCACGTCCGCGAGCCTCTCGATGATGTCCTGCGCGCCCGGCATCCAGCGGGTGAAGTCGAGCGGGTGCTGCTCGTAGTACCTGAGAAAGTGCCGGAGGAGCTCCTCCACGTCCTCGGACGACTCGGGGAGCTTGGCGGCGCGCGCGCACAGCGCACGGGCGCCGTCGCCGACGTACCGGACGATCACCTGCGCCGGCAGCGGGGACCGCCCGGTCGCCTCCAGCGCATGGTTCACCGCCGCCACGATGTCGCCTCGGCTGTCGATCAGCGTGCCGTCGAGATCGAACACGACCGCCGTGGGAGTAACCATCGTCCCAGAGCCTACGCCGGTGCCCTCGCTGACGGAAGGTGTGGCGAGCGCCGACGTCACAGGTTGTAGGAATGAAATGTGGCAGGACGATTCGGGCGTCGCTGCCACCGGCGGCTGAGCCCGCGAGGCGATCGCGCGGCCAGGCCTGGGCCGGCTCCCACGTCAGGGCGTAGGATGCCGGGCACCATGGACGGTGCAGCACGCATGCTCGCGTGGTTTGACCAGGCCCTCGCGCGTCACAAGCCGGACGACGCGCTCTCGTTCACCGAAGCGCAGGCGAGCTTCACCTCGGTGCTGACGGGCCTCATCGCGGTCGAGCGCGGCGGCGGCATGCTGTTCGGCATGGTCCTCTCCGGCGAGCACGTCGACGCGCTCGTGCGCGCGGCGCTCCCGGCGCTCTCGGAGGCGGCCCAGGCCTGGCGGGCGTACTTCGAGCGGCGCTACGGCGCGCGCGGCCGCCAGGAGGTCGCCCGCATCGCCGCCGCGCTCCGCTACGCGCCGTTCCTCGACCGCGGCCCCCTCCGCGCCGACCCGGCCGTCGACGAGGCGCTCGCGCAGCTCATCGACGCTTGCCTCGACCCGCGCCGCGCCGCGCCGTCCGCGGACGACGGGCTCGGCGACACGCTCCGCAGCGCCCTGGCGCGGGGGAGCGACGCCTCCTCCGCGCCGCGCGCCGGCTGGTCCGTCGCGGTGAAGGCCCCCTCTGCCGATCGCCGGCGCGAGGTGGCCGAGGTCGAGGCGCTGCACGGGGCGCTTCACCCGCAGATCGAGGCGCTCTATGCCTCCCTCGACGGCCTCGCCCTTGTCGACCCGACCTCTGCGCCTTCCCGCGTGCCGTGGCCCGCTGTGTTCCCGTCGGCGGCGCTCGTCCTCGTGTCGCCGCTCGACTCGGTGCTCGTCATCCGCAAATCGAGCTCGTCGAGCCCGAGGGGAGAGATGCAGCTCCTCAAGCTCGCCCGGTTGCCAGGGCACATCGTGTGCACGGAGTCCGATCGCGGCGTCGAGGTCAAGTGGACCGTGGCCATGTATCTCGCGGTTCGCGTGGGAACAGCGGAGATCTACCTGTCCGACGGTGACTATGGCTCTCCGACGCGCTTGCTCGCGCCCGATCTGGTGAGCCTCCTGCGCGCGCTCCGCGGCGCGGCGCCGCGGCTGGACGGCGTCCTCGCGGCCCTGGCGGAGGTGCTCGGCGGCGGGGCGTCGAACGCCGGCTGAGCCGCCGGCCGCGCCGTCCTCGCCGCCCACCGCGCGGAGGACAGCCGGACGGGGCGCCGGCAGATCCGTTATGCTGCGGGGGCGCCATGACGATCGATGCCACCCCCGACGTGCCGATCCCGTCGGTGCTGTCGAAGCTCGACGAGATCCGGCAGCGGATGGCTGCCCACACCGACCGGGAGGACGAGCGGCGGATCCTGGAGATCCTCGCCGGCGCGACCGCCGTCGAGCTCGACCAGCTGCTCCTCCTGCTGGATCTGCGCGCATTGCTCGGCGACGTCGACGATCGCCTCATCGGCCCCGACAACCGCACGGCGCTGCTCGATCTGCTGACCGCGGAGCGCCTCGGCGAGCTCGGCATCCCGGCGCGCGCGGCGCTCGCCTCGGCGCTGCAGCGCGGCCGCACGGGCCGCCGCGACGAGCAGGCGCTGCGCCGCCTCTGGCTCGGGACGCGCGGCGCCGACCTCACGCGGCTCAAGAACGCGGTCGACGGCCGGGGCGGCTACCGCGACCTTCACCAGCTCTTCTATCACGATATCGACGACGACGCCCTGCGCGAGGAGCTGCTCGCGCACCTCGCGCGCGAGGCCGCCGCGGTCACGACGCGCGATATGAAGATCCTCTCCGATATCGACGATACCTTCTATGCGAACTGGAAGGACGCGCGGTATCCGAAGAAGACCGTCTATCCAGGCGTCCTGCAGTTCTACGCGGAGCTCGACCGCGGGCCGGGCCCGGAGCCCGCGCGTCTTGGCGACCTGACCTTCGTCACGGCCCGCCCCGGTGATCGCCTCGGCCTCGTCGAGGACGCGACGCTCAGGGCGCTCGCCGAGCGCGGCCAGCTCGCCGCGACCGTCCTCGCGGGCTCGTTCACCCGCCTCATCGGCAACCGCACGATCGCGGAGAAGAAGCTCGAGAACTTCCTCGAGTACCGGCGGCTGTATCCGGAGTACGGCTTCGTCTTCGTCGGCGACAGCGGGCAGGGCGACGTCCACTTCGGCCAGCGCATGCTCGAGCTCGCGCCGGAGTCGATCCACGCGATCTTCATTCACGACGTCGTCGCGACGCCCGAGCCCGCACGGCAGGAGCTCGCTGTCAGCGGGGTGCACCTGTTCGACACGTACATCGGCGCGGCCACCACGGCGCTCGAGCGCGGCCTCCTCGCCCTCGAGGGCGCGGCGCGCGTGGCCGAGGCCGCGCTCGCGGCGTTCGCCGCGATCCCGTTCCCGTCGCACGAGGGCCGCGCGCCGCGCCGCCTCGAGCTGCTGCGCGACGCCGCGCGGCTGAACGAGCTCCTGCCGCCGTCGCTGCGCCTCGACGGGGCGCTGTAACGCGTCTCGACCTCGTCAGGCCGCGGCGAGCGCGGCGACGAAGCGGTCGATCTCGGCCTCGTCGTTGTAATAGTGGACCGAGGCGCGCACCAGATCGGGGATCCCGCGCGCCTCGAAGTCGAGCAGCGTCCCCGAGGCGGTCGACACGCTGACGTGGATCGCCTGGGCGCCGAGCCGGGCCTTGATGGCCGCGGCGTCCTCGCCGTCCCGGGTGAAGGTCACGATGCCGCAGCGCTGCTCCCCGAGGTCGCGCACGGCGACCCCGGGCAGCTCGGCCAGCCGCGCGCGCAGGCGCTCGGCCAGCAGAGAGACCCTGTCGCGGATCGCGGGCAGGCCCAGCCGGAGCGCGTACTCGGCGGCTGCGCCGAGCCCGAGCCGGCCGGCGACATAGCTCTCCCAGTTCTCGAAGCGCCGGGCGTCGGGCCGCAGCTCGTAGCGGTCCGGCGCGGTCCAGCGGGCCGCGTGGAGGTCGAGGAACGGCGGCTCGAGCCGGTCCAGCAGGGCGCGCCGGACATAGAGAAAGCCGGTGCCGCGCGGCCCGCGCAGGTACTTGCGCCCCGTCGCCGACAGGAGATCGCAGCCGAGCGCCTCGACGTCGATCGGCAGCTGCCCCACCGACTGGCAGGCATCGAGCAGGAACGGCACGCCCGCCGCCCTGGCGCGGCGGCCGATCGCCTCCGCCGGGTTGACCAGCCCGCCGTTCGTGGGGACGTGGGTGATCGCGATCAGCTTGACCCGCTCGTCGAGCAGGCGATCGAGCGCGGACAGCGAGACGGCGCCGCGCTCGTCGCTCGGGATCGGGACGATCTCGGCGCCCGTGCGCCGCGCGACCTGCAAGAACGCGATGTAGTTCGAGGCGTACTCGGCCCGCGCGGTCAGGATGCGATCGCCCGGGCCGAAGCGGAGGGAGTAGAACGCCATGTCCCAGGCCCGCGTGGCGTTCTCGACGAGCGCGATCTCGTCTGGCGCCGCGCCGATGAGCCGCGCGATCGCGCCGTAGACCGCCTCGATCCGCTCGCCCGCCTCCGCCTCGGCCTCGTAGCCGCCGATCGCCGCCTCGCGCCGCAGGTGCTCGACCACCGTGTCGACGACGACCGCCGGCGGCAGCGACGACCCCGCGTTGTTGAAGTGCAGCACGCCGGCGCAGCCCGGGGTGTCGCGGCGCAGCGCGGCGATATCCATCGTCATCACGTCATCTCCTCGGCAGGCCGACACGCTGCCGGCTGGCCGACACCACGTCAATCGCGGCGATCGCCGGCGGCGGCAGCGGCTGCTGGCCAGGCGCGGGCGCCGGTTACTCCATCAGCCCGCTGCGCAGCTCGGTCGGGGAGTAGCCGAGCATGCGGCGGCAGGTCCGTGAGAAGTGCGCCAGATCGGCGAACCCTGCCGTGTGGGCGGCGCCCGTGGCGTCGAGGCGCGCGAACGCCGCCAGCGCGACGAGGAGCCGGCGCCAGAGCTGGAACGTGCGGATCGGCAGCCCCACGTCGCGCACGAACAGCGCCTGCAGGTGCGCCTCGGAGATCCCGGCGCGCGCGATCGCGAGCCGCCGGCCCGCCGCCGGATCGCGCAGCGCCTCGAGGACGCGGGCGACGCGCCCGTCCATGGCGCGCGGCGGCGACTCGCGCGCGAGCCAGGCCGCGACCTCCCGCGCGAGGCCGTCGAGGACCTCGGGGCGCGACAGCGACGCGCGGTGGGCCGCCACGGCCGCCTCGACGCGCGCGAGGAGGCGGCCCTCGAGCGGGCAGGCCCCGCCGCGCAGGCGCGCGTAGCTCGCCACGCGCGGCATCTCCTCGGGATCGACAAGGAGCCCGATCGTGGGCCCGGGGCTCGAGGCGGCGTGCCACCGATCCGGGGGCACCACGACCACGCGCCCGCGCACGACCGCGCCGCCCGGCACGGGCACGGTCACCGTCACGTCGCTCTCCAGCCCGACCAGGACCGCCGCGCCGTGCTCGGCGTGGAGCGTCGACGCCATCGCCGTCGAGGCGCGCACCGCGAAGGCCTCCGCGATCACGGCGCCGATCCGGGTTTCGTTCAAGCGGCCCACGGCCCCGAATCCTACCCTGGCGCGCGAAGGAGGTCGTGAGCGATGAACCTGTTCTCGGACGAGATGCGACGAAACCCTTACCCCCTGTACGACCAGCTCCGGAGCGGCTCTCCGGTGCTCCACTATCCACCCTCCGATACGTGGATGATCTTCGATTACGACGGGGTGAAGCGGGCGCTCCACGATCATGAAGCGTTCAGCTCCGTCGTGTCGCCGCCGGGCAACAGGACCTCCGAGTGGCTCATCTTCTCGGACCCGCCGCGCCACACGAAGCTGCGCGCGATCCTCCAGCGGGCCTTCACCCCGCGGGCCGTGGCGGGGCTCGAGCCGCGTATCCGCCAGCTGTCGCGCGAGCTCCTGGACCGCTCGATCGAGCGTGGCGAGATGGACCTTGTCGAGGACTACACGCTCCCGCTCCCCCTGCTCGTCATCGCCGAGATGCTCGGCGCGCCGACCGAGGACCAGCCGCGGTTCAAGCGCTGGAGCGACGTGATCCTGGACCTCAGCACCACGGTCTCGGGCAGCGAGGAGGCGGCCCGGGCGATCGCCGAGTTCGCCGCGGTGACCGCCGAGATGCAGGCCACTCTGAGGGGCCTCCTTGCGCAGCGGCGGGCGGCGCCGCAGGACGATCTCCTGACCCGGCTCGTCGACGCCGAGGTGGACGGAGAGCGGCTGAACGAGGACGAGATCCTGGGCTTCTTCCAGCTGCTCCTCGTGGCCGGCCACGAGACGACCACGAACCTGCTCAGCAATGCCATCCTGTGCTTCCTCGAGCACAGGACCGAGCTCGCCCGCCTCCGGGCCGAGCCCGATCTCCTGCCCTCCGCGATCGAGGAGGTCCTGCGCTACCGCTCGCCGGTCCAGGCGATGTTCCGCGTGACGAAGCGCGATGTCCCGATGCACGGCCAGGTGATCCCGGCCGGCAAGCCGGTGCTGGCGATGATCGGCTCGGCCAACCGAGACCCAGCGCATTTTCGCGATCCTGGCCGCTTCGAGCTCGCGCGCGATCCCAACCCGCACATCGCGTTCGGGCACGGGATCCACTTCTGCCTCGGGGCGCCGCTCTCGCGCCTCGAGGCCCGGATCGCGCTGTCGGATCTCGTCGCGCGGCTCACGGACCTCGAGCTCGCGAGCGACGCGCCGTGGGAGCCGCGCCGGGCGATCCACGTGCTCGGCCCGACCCGCCTGCCGATCCGCTTCGCGCCGGGGAGGCGCCTCTCCCCATCCGAGGCGTGAGCGCGCGTGCGTCGCTCGACGCGCGGCGCGTCCGGCTCTCCTGATGCCCGCCTGCCTGATGCTTCCCGGCCGCACCCGCTCCGCTGAGTGATCCGGCCGGAGCGACCGCGCCTCCATCCCCGTCGGGACCGCGGCGCCGCTCGACCGGGCCAGGCCGCGCGGCGCGGGAGCCGGCGGCGAGGCCTGGCCGTCGAGGGCACGATCGCGGGGTCTTCGCCGCGGTTTCCTCCGCTGGCACCGCCATTGCTGATGCGGATCCCGTGCAGTCGATCGGCCGACAGGACGGGCAGGCATGGAGACCTCGATGAAAGAGCAGACCTT
>JAICEP010000279.1 GCA_025924095.1 Sorangium sp. | reverse complement strand
GAAGAGCGCGCTCAAGAACATGGACCGCAATGTCTGGGACTGCGCCGCTCCCAAGCTCCTCCAGGCGGGAGGCGCGGGGGGACACAAGGTCAAGACCATGTCGGAGAAGTGGTATTCGCCCCTGGGCAAGCTCGTCAAGGTCACGTACACGAAGACGAAGGACGGAGCGAGCACGAGGGGCCTGCAGGAGTTCCAGCACGAAGAGTCGGTGCCCTCGTGCGAGACCTGCCAGGCGCTCGTCCCGGAGATGCTCTGTAATAACCACGCGGAGTGTGCCTGAGCGATGGAAGAGCTCCTCTCGCTCCTCGACCGGTATGCGCCGGGGTACCGCGGCCGGGTCCAGGGCGTCTATGACTGGCGGCTCGACGAGCTCGAGGACCGCTTCGGCCGCCCTTGCCCGGGCTTCTACCGGTCCTTTGCGCTGGCGATGGGCGCCGAGGGCGGTCCGATGCTCGAGGGCCTTCACGAGTACCATCCTTCCAGGATCGCGGAGCTCTATGAGCTGGCCCCGTGGATGCCGCCGCGCCGCTTTCTCTACGTCTTCGGCGACGCTTCCCCGGATGGGCAGCACTATTTCCTCGATCTCGACGCCCCGTCCGGGGCCGAGGACTGCCAGGTGGTCCGCTTTCCCTTCGGCGAGCAGACGTGGAAGACGCGCCTCACCCGGCGGTTCGTGAGCCTCCGGGAGATGCTCTTCGTGCTGGCCATGAGGAATGTCCACCTCCCGACCTTCCCTCATCGCGCCGAGCATCTCTCCGCGGACGGGCCGGCGGGCGCGCCTCCGAGCGCCGAGGACGCGGCCGTGATCTTCGAGCGGCTGGGGTTCACGCGGCTCCCGTATGCGCGGCGCTGCCTCCTGTTCGAGCGGGAAGACGCGGCCCTCCTGCTCTACCGGCGCCCCGAGGATCCGGGCTTCTCCATCCGTGTGGGGATGCGTGACGCCGGGAAGCTGCGGAGCTTCCAGGCCATCGTCGAGGAGTCCGCCGGGCTGGCCGAGTGGCGAGGAGCCGCTGCAGCCAGCGCGGGCAGCGCCGACCGCCGCTGAGCCCGTTTCAGAACGCGCGCTTCAAGGAGCGGGCTTTCCATCGGCCGGAGCCCGGGGCGCCATCGCCTCGCCCGCGCACCGCCCGCGCCTCAGGACGCCCGCGCGTGCGGCATCTCCTCCGGCGGCTCCAGGCGGATCGTGCGGAGCCGCAGGCAGAGCGCGATCGCCTCGTCGAGCGTGCTCACCATGTAGAACTCCAGCGAGCTCCGCACCTCGGCGGGCAGATCGTCGAGATCCGCCTCGTTGTCCGCCGGGATCAGGATCTCGAAGATCCCCGCCCGGTGGGCTCCCAGCACCTTCTCCTTGATTCCCCCGATCGGCAGCACCGTCCCGCGCAGCGTGATCTCCCCGGTCATCGCGATGTCGCTCCGCACCGGCCTGCCCGACAGGGCGCTCACGAGCGCCACCGCGATCGTCACGCCCGCGCTCGGACCGTCCTTGGGCACCGCCCCCGCCGGAACGTGGATGTGAACGTCGCGCCGCAGCAGCCGATCGAGCGGGACGCCGAGCTCCGCCGCGTGCGCGCGCGCGTAGCTCAGCGCCGCGCGGCCGCTCTCCTTCATGACCTCGCCGAGCTGCCCCGTCAGGACGAAATCGCCCTTGCCAGGCATCACGCTCGCCTCGACGTGCATGATGTCACCACCCATCTGCGTGTAATACATGCCGGTCGCGACACCCGGCTGATCGTGCTGCAATCTCCGCTCAAGGCGCATCTTCGCGCGACCGAGCAATTCCTTCACGTCAGCTTCGGCGCCGACCACAGCCCGCTCGCTCTCGCCGTCCGCGATCCGGCGCGCGGTCTTTCTCGCCAGGGCGCCGAGCGTCCGTTCGAGCTGCCGTACGCCCGCCTCGCGCGTGTATCCGCTGATGATCTCGCCCAGCGCGGCGCCCGTCACGCGCAGCTGATCCTCGCGTAGCCCGCACTCCTTTCGCTGGCGGGGGAGCAGGTACTTCCGGGCGATCTCGTGCTTCTCCTGCTCCGTGTATCCGGCGAACAGCGCGGTCTCCATCCGGTCGAACAGCGGGGCCGGGATCGTCTCGCGGAAGTTCGCCGTGCAGATGAACAGCACCTCGGACAGGTCGAACGGCAGGCCGAGGTAGTGATCGACGAAGCCGTCGTTCTGCGCCGGATCGAGCACCTCGAGCAGCGCGGCGCCAGGATCGCCCTGGAAAGAGGCGCCGAGCTTGTCGACCTCGTCGAGGACGATCACCGGGTTCTTCGAGCCCACGCGCTTGATCCCCTGGAGGATGCGGCCCGGCATCGCGCCCACGTAGGTGCGACGGTGGCCCCGGATGTCCGCCTCGTCGCGCGCCCCGCCCAGCGAGACGCGGACGTACTTGCGCCCGAGCGCGCGCGCGATCGACTCCGCGATGGACGTCTTGCCGGTCCCGGGCGGACCGAGGAAGAGCAGGATCGGGCCGCGGGACACCGCGCGGCTCCGCTCGCCCTCGCCCCGCGCCTGCTCGACGCGCAGCTTGCGGACGGCCAGGAACTCGAGCACCCGGTCCTTCACGTCGCCCAGGCCGTGGTGATCCTCGTCGAGGATCGCCCGCGCCCGATCGAGATCGACGTGGTCGTCAGTCCGCTGGTTCCAGGGCAGATCGGCCACCCACTCGAGCCAGGTCATCAGCACCTGCGCCTCGGGCGATGTCTCCCGTCCCATGCGCCGCAGCCGCGCCAGATCGCGCCGGGCCTCTTGCAGGATCTCCGCCGGGAGATTCGCCCGCTGCAGCTTGTGCTCCAGACGTGCCGCGGTGTTCTCGTCGTCCTCCTCGCCGAGCTCCTTCTGGATCGCGCGCAGCTGCTCGCGCAGGTAGAGCTCCCGCTGCCGCTCGCCGAGCTCCTCCTCGACGGTCGTCCGGATCTTCTCCTGGGTCTCCACGATCCCGATCTGCCGGTAGAGGTGCAGCGCGAGGCTGCGCATCCGCTCTTCCGTCGAGAGGATCTCGAGCAGCGCCTGCTTCTCGGGGGTGGCGAGGTCCAGATAGAAGGCGATGTGGTTCACGAGCTCGGCCGGGCCGTACATGCTGCCGGCGAACTGCTTGAGCACGTCCTCCGGCGCGCCGCGGTGGCGGCCGTACTCGACGGCGCGCTCGCGCACCTCGCGGGAGAGCGCCTCCAGGGCGCTCTCCTCCTCTGGACGGAGGGGGAGATCGGCGAGCTCGATGACCGGGGCGCGGATCACGCCGTCGGCCTCGGTGTAGCGGGGCGCGGCCGCTCGCCGCTCGCAGTAGAGCACGAGCTGGAGGCCCGAGCCGAAGCGCTGCACCTGGGTGATGCGGGCGATCACGCCGATCGAGAAGAGGCCGCCCGTGGTGGGCTCCTCGGCGGCGTCGCGCTGGGCGACCGCGAAGATGCGCTTGTCTTCTCCCTCCATCCGGAGGGCGGCCTCCACCGCGCGGAGCGTCTTCAGCCGTCCGACCGTGATGGGCGTCGCTATCCCAGGGAAGAGCACGGTGTCGCGCAACGAGAGCACGGGCAACGATCGGCGCTCGGACATGGTCCGGAGCGTCGTGCGAACCTCATGCCACGGAGGACCGTACCGAAAACTCCTTTCGGCGCGGAAGCATCGAGAATCGTGGTCAGTCGCGCGCGGAGCGGTGGTAGGGTCCGCTCCCGATGCCCGCGGACACCTTCACGTTTCAGGCGGACGACGGTCGAGAGCTCTTCGTGTACCGCTGGCTCCCGGACGAGGGCGCGCGCGGCATCTTCCACATCGCCCACGGCATGTGCGAGCACGCGGGCCGCTACGCGCGCCTCGCGCAGGCGCTCTGCGCCGCCGGGTGGGCCGTCTACGCGAACGACCACCGCGGCCACGGCAGGACGGCGCGCGGGAGCGGCGAGCTCGGCTTCTTCGCGAGCGAGGGCGGCTTCCAGCGGGTCGTCCGCGATCTGGCGCAGCTCATCGCCCGGGAGCAGGAGGCGCACCCGGGCCGGCCGGTCGTGCTCTTCGGCCACAGCATGGGCTCCGCGCTCGCGCAGGAGTACCTGATCGAGCACGGGGGCGCGCTCCAGGGCGCGGTGCTCTCGGGCGCCTCGGGCAAGCCGAGCGCGCTCGTGGACGCGGGCCGGCTCCTCGCGCGGGCGGAGCGGCGGCGCCTGGGCGAGCGCGGCAAGAGCCAGCTCCTCCAGTCGATGAGCTTCGACGGCTTCAACAAGCTGTTCGCGCCGACGCGCACGTCCTTCGACTGGCTCTCTCGCGATCGCGCCGAGGTCGACGGGTACATGGCCGATCCCCACTGCGGCTTCCCCGCGACGACGTCGCTGTGGGTCGACGTGCTCGACGCGATGGTGGAGATCGCGCGGCCCGAGCGGCAGGCGCGGATCCCGAAGGATCTGCCCCTCTATGTCTTCTCCGGCTCCCGCGATCCGGTCGGCGGTCCGCTCAGGGGTGTCAGCCAGATGATCGAGGCGTACCGCGCCGCCGGCCTCCGCCGGGTGACGCCGCGGTTCTACGCCGGCGGGCGCCACGAGATGCTGAACGAGATCAACCGCGAGGAGGTCGTGCGGGACCTGCTCGCGTGGCTCGCCGCCGAGGTGAAGACCGAGGCGGCCGCCCCCGCGCGGCCCGCGCGGCCGGGCGCCGGCGCCGCGACCGGCTGAGGGCGGAGGGCCGGGATGGGCAGCAAGGGGCGGCCGTACCGCACGCTCACGATCGATGGCTTCGAGGTGCTCATCGGCCGCGGCGACGACGACAACGACGCGCTCACCTTCGAGGTCGCCGAGCCGCACGACCTCTGGCTGCACGTGGCCGGCGGCACGCCGGGCAGCCACGTGATCGTGCGCAATCCGGAGCGCGTGGAGGTCCCGCGCGAGGTGGTCGAGCGCGCCGCCGCGGCCGCCGCGTGGTACTCGAAGGCGCGGGGCGCCGCCAAGGTCGAGGTCCACGTCTGCCGCGTCGCCGACGTGAGCAAGCCGCGCGGCGCCCCTGCCGGGCTCGTGCAGCTCGCGCGGTGGAAGAGCGTGCGCGTGCGGCCGGAGATCCCGGGGCGCGAGCCGGGGTGAGCTGAGCGACGGCGGCTCGACCCGCGCGAGGCGCAGGGCCCGGGCGGCGCCGCGTCGGGCGAGCCGGGCGGCGCCGCGCCGCGGCGCCTGCCCCGGATCGTCGATCAGAGCTCGTTCGCGACCACGCACGTGCCGGCCTGGCAGGAAGCCTGGAGACCGAGACACGGCCAGACCAGGCAAGCCACCTCGCCTTCAAGGCACTTTGGCTCGCTCGCGATCTCGCTCTCGCCCGTGGGGACGGCGTTGCAATTGCAGCCTCCACAGTAATTTGCGACGAGGCTGCAATCGGCGTCGCTCTGGCAGGCTGGCGGCGGAGCGGCCACGCACACGGGGCTCCCGCCCTGCGTTTCGCAGAGAAACCCATCCTTGCAGCGGACGCCGGCACAGGCGTCGCGGCCCCTCGGGATTCCCACGATCGCGTCCGCCTGCGCGGAGAGAACTCCCTCCTCGGCGTCATCGAGGTCGCCCGCGGGCGGGGCGCCGCACGCGGGAAGGAGCCCCGCGAGCGCCGCGGTCGCCGCGGTCGCCGCGACCAGCGAGATGAGGTCCACCTTCATCGAGCGCAGCACCGTCTTGTGAAACATGATGTCTTCTCCCTTGGCTGTGGTGAGGTGGCGCGCCGCTGCTCCCGGCCCGCGGGCCCCGGGCGCCTCCCCGTTGTCGATGGAGGCTTATGCGCGGCGGGTGACACGGCTGACATCGAATCTCGTCTTCTTCGATGCTCGCGCTCCCGGCGCCGCGCCGGCGTGCGGCGGATCAGGTAAGCCGCCTCGTCGCCGTGCTGCCTTTCCCGCGGTGAGGCGACGTCCTGCCGCTCCCGCGCGGGTTCGGCTGGTGCCGGCCGTCCCCGGCGGCGAGCTCCGCGAGCCGCCGCTTGAGGCGGCTGCTCCAGGCCTGCACGGCGGAGGTGCTCATGCCTTTGCGCGCGCACACCGAGGCGATCGGCTCCTCCTCGATGAGGAGCGCCTCGAAGAGCTCCAGCCCGAGGGGGCTGAGCTCGGCGCGGAGCAGGCCGAGGGGGCGCTCCAGCTGGTCGCGGGCGAGCAGCGTCGCCTCCGGATCGTCGTCGGACCGCGCGCCCTCCTCCGGCGCCTCGTCGAGCGGCAGCGCCGCGGCGTCCGGGGACCGCCGCCGGCGGCGGAAGGCCGCGGCTACCCGCTGGTCGGCGATGAGGCCGACCCAGTTGGCGAGGCTCAGGCCGCGGGCTGGATCCCAGGCGCGGAGCGCCCGGCTGCCGTCGCGGAACAGCTCGACGAACACGTCCTGTACGAGGTCGTCCATGCGGTCGGCCGCGCCGCCTCCGAAGCGGGCGCAGCGCCGGTAGAGCGCCCGTCCGACCCGCGCGCGAATCACCGGCGTGAGCGCGGCGATCATGGATCGGAGTGGCTGGACCTCTCCGACGAGCGCGGAGGTGAGAAGGGATGCCGTCAGATTGGAGTTGAGCAAGCAGATCTCCTCGGGCTGCCATCAGGGAGCGTTCTCGCATCTCTCGTCTTCACCTTGCGTCCGCGTGCGCACGCGCACGCAAGGCGGAACAAGGCGGAAGAGGAGAGGCGAGCGGCGGAAGCGGCGGATGTGACCCGCTCGGCGCCTCGCTCCATCCTCGGTGGCTCGAGGATCCAGCGAGACGCTCGGGCCTCGTCGTCCTAGCAGCCTGTGTGCCTGCGCCGGCGCCGCCGGGCGCAGCGCGCTCTCCCGGGCGTGGCGCGCCCTCCTGGCGGGCTCGTGCAACTCTTGCACGACCGGGCCAGGTAACTCTTACGTGATGCCGGTAACTCCTGCACCCGGCGGGCGCCCCCTCGCCGCGCGCGGCGGCGAGCGTCTCGGCGGCGTTCCCGGCGCCATCCTCTCCAGAGGAGATCGCGAGCGCGAGGCGACGATGCGGACGATGCGAGAGGGGCTCTCTCGATGTCCAGCGAGGTGAGTTGAGCGGATGCCTACCACCTCGCCGCCCAAGCTGCTTGCGCTCGACCTGCTCAAGCCGGGGCCGATCGGAGCCGATGTGGGCCTTGCGATGACCTAACGGCGCTGACTCCGCCGTTTTTCATCACGGAACCGGCGCGCTCCGGAAACACTCACGGACATGAAGCGCTCCTCGTTTTTCGCGCAGGCTGCTCTTGTCCTCCTCGCGTGCGCCTGCGGTGACGGCGGCGATCTCGGAGGAGCGGGCGGCGGCGGAGGCAAGGCGAGCGGAGGGCCCTCCACGAGCGCGACGGGCGCCGGCGCAGGCGCGTCCAGCAGCGCGACGGGCGCCGGCGGAGGCGCGTCCAGCAGCGCGGCGGGCGCCGGCGGAGGTCTCGGCCCCCACGTCTCCGAGCCGAGCGCGCCGACGCGCGGCGGGACGATGACGTTCACGAACATCGGCGCGCCCGGCGGGTGGCCTCGCCGCATCGACCGCGCGCCCGGGGATCCGGCGTGCGACTACAAGGACGGCGACGACACCTGGGGCGGGCACTGCTGCATGACGGAGCATCACACGACGAGCGACAGGCTCGCTCCGTTCGACGAGGAGATGACCCTCATCATGAAGGCCATCCGCGTGAAGCAGCTCGCCGTCTACCAGCCCGGCGGCGACCCGGCCGCCTGGCAGAGGGTCTCGTCGTGGGACGCGAGGCGCGGCGTGGGCTCGAACCTGCTCGTCACGGAAGGGCAGAACACGTCCGCCGACTTCACGGGCGACCTCACGAAGAAGGACTGCGTCACGTATTTCATGCAGGACAAGCCTTTCCAGTGCGGTGACGGCGAGGACTACTACTGCCCCGACGATCCGGGCATCATGCACCTTGGCTGGGCGGGCTCGAAGCTCGTCGTCTTCCTCGCTTCGATGACGTTCGACGACGCGGAGGTCGAGAAATGCGACGGCGGCGGGCAGGGCCACCCCGGCCCGTGGGTCGCGTTCGTCGCGTCCGAGCTGATCCGCGACGGCGGCCGCAAGTGGAACGGGCTCTGCAACTGCTACTCGAAGACGGGCACTGTCGGCGACGGCTGCGGCGAGATCAACGTCTTCGAGGTCGTGATGGACAGCAACGAGTACAGCAACCGCGAGTTCATGAGCACCGGCGTCCGCTCGTACCAGGAAGGGCACGTCGGCGGCAGCGTCTGCGGGGCCGGCTGTGATCGCGACGAGCTCGCCGAGGACGTGGAGGTCGTGGACGCGTGCGCGCAGGAGGCCTACGAGAAGGGGCCCGTCATCGAGGCCGGCGGGCGCTCGGACGGCTGTCCGACGTGGCGCCGGCCCATCGGCGATCGCTACTTCATGATCCTGCTCGACGAGGCGCAGCGCGCGATCCAGGTCGCGGTCATCCACCCCGAAAGGATCCCCTCGGCGGCCGCCGAGATGCTCCCGGAGCTGCCGGGCGGGCTCTCACGCGACGCGATCGACGCCATGCTGTCGATGCGCCTGCCGGAGTGAGCCCATGAAGCCGAGCCACGCCGGCGACATGAAGTGAACGTTCGATCGCCGCTCTCCGCTCTCCGCTCTCCGCTCTCCGCTCTCCGCTCGGCGCGCAGGCGTCACCGCTGATCCCTTTCCAGAGATCATGCCGCCGGAGGCGGTCTTCGCCTCGATCGCGAAGCGTCGAGTCTATTTTCTGACCGTTGAATGTGCAAAGTGCAGCTTCCACTCATTTCCAACCTTTTTGAAAATCGCGCTCTCCAGCCAGTCGCGCGTGAGGTGGCTTGCGTCACTTGTTACAAATTCACCGTGGTTGAAATAGACCGCGGTTCCTGAGTTGTTGTCGACGTTGATTTTGAAATTGTCGAATGAGTAATCGGCTTTGACTATCGGGGACTTTTTGATGATATCGATCAGGCCGTCATGGTCTATGACCTTTCCGTTCTCGAACAGGATAAAGTCAGGGGTTGTCAGCGCTTTCATTCGTGCAAAGTCCTTTCGGCTGATGCAGTCAAAATATGCTTCGATGACTGCTTTCAGCTTTTCGGGACTGTCAGGTCTATTCTGCTGACAAGCGGATAACGTTCCGGCAAGGGCCAGGAGAATGAATGCTTTTTTCATGGAGAGCGTCGACCTTTTGTTGTCGCTGACCTGAGGAGTCCCCTCAAATTTCTCGGAAATTCACATGAAGACGGGAAGACGGGAAGCAAAATCTCTGGAAAATCTTCTTGCCTTCCCGCCTTCATGTTCAGTTTCTCGCTGGAAACGGCCATGAAATCAGGGGATTTGTCAGCCAGGACTTCTCAGGGGATCTGCACCTCGGTGGAGCCGACCTTCTCCGGATCATTCGGCTCGTTGAGGTTGTCCCAGCGG
>JAICEP010000278.1 GCA_025924095.1 Sorangium sp. | reverse complement strand
TCATGGAGGTGAGGCGCGCCGAGAAGGCGCAGCGATTGTTCGCGGAGGTCAGCTCGGTCCTCGCCTCGTCGCTCGACTACGCAGAGACGGTCGCCGCGATATCGCGTCTGTTCGTGCCCGCCCTCTCCGATCTCTACTTCGTCGATCTGATCGAGGAGGACGGCCGCGTCGAGCGCCTCCAGCAGACCTCCGTCGACCCCGCGAAGCAGGAGATGGCCGAGCGGATGGAGCAGATCGGCGGACGGCCGGGCCGGGAGACGCCGCAGGCACGGGTGCTGCGGACGGGCGAGCCGCTCCTCATCCTCTCCGCGAGCACCGAGCTCGCCCTGAAGAGCATCGCCGACGACCAGGGCCCAAAGGAGGCCCTGCACGCAGGAAGATCGGGAACGGTGATGGTGGTGCCGCTCCTGGCCCGCGGGCGGACCATCGGCGCGCTCACGTTCGTAGGGACGGAGTCGGGCCGCCGCTACTCCATCGCCGATCTGGCGGTGGCCGAAGAGGTGGCGCGCCGGACCGCCGCGGCCCTGGAGAACGCGCGCCTGTACCAGAAGGCGCGGCGGGCCATTCGCACGCGGGACGATCTCCTCGCCATCGTCTCTCACGACCTGAGAAACCCGTTGAGCACCGTCCTGGTGGCCTCGGCTCTCCTCATGCAGACGTTGCCAGCCAGCGAGTCGGGAGCGCAACACAGGAAGAAGGCCGAGATCATTCGCGCCGCTGCGCAGCACATGCTCCGGCTGATCGGCGACCTGCTCGACGTCGCTGCCATCGAGGCGGGTCGGCTGTCGATGGTGACGCAGAGGCACGCGGCGGACGCCCTCGTCCACGACGCTCTCGCGATGCAGCAGACGCTGGCGACGGAGAAGCACGTGGCGCTCGAGGGCGAGCTCCCGGGCGGGGGCAGCTTCGAGGTGCTCTGCGATCGCGAGAGGGTCCTCCAGATCCTGGCGAACCTGATCGGCAATGCCATCAAGTTCACGACGGCGGGAGGGACCATCACCGCTCGAGCGGAGCCATGTGGTAACGAGGCGCGCTTCGCCGTGACGGACACAGGGCCGGGGATCCCTCCGGATCAGCTCCCTCACATCTTCGACGAGTTCTGGCAGGCGAAGGAGACGGCGCGTCTGGGGACCGGGCTGGGGCTCACGATCGCGAAGGGCTTCGTGGAGGCCCACGGCGGGAGGATCTGGGCGGACAGTCGGCTCGGCGTTGGCACCACGTTCTTCTTCACGCTCCCGCTGGCCCCGCCGGAGCGAGCCGCAGGGGGCGCCGCCCCATGCGATCGAGGCTGACCAGCGCGAAGGACGAGCCTCATTGCATGAGGGACGCGTCACCGGGCGCGCGCGCAGGGGCCGCGGGGCGACGGAGCCCGAGATCGAGGCGACCAGGCCGCCTCAGCATCGCGAAAATCCCGCAAGATCCGCGGGATCTACCGGATGCCTACATGTAGGGAATTTGGATCCAGGTTGCCGGTCGGGGTACGCTGCAAGTTTCGCCGCAAAAAAGTTGTTCGTTCGGCGCGCCCTGACGTACCCAGTCGAGCGCGCCCCCGGCCTCGATGGAATCGGGTGGGCGCCGAGCTCTCACCACGTCGACGGCGCCTCCTCAGCGCCGGAGAGACGGGCATCCGAGCGGGCTCGGCCGTCGGACAGCCACGTCTTTCGAACTATCATCCAAGGAGGTTTCTGGTGTCAAAGGTAGTCGTCGTCACCTCGGGCAAGGGCGGAGTCGGCAAGACCACCACGACCGCAAACCTCGCGTCCGGTATCGCGGCTCTCGGTTACAAGACGATTGCCATCGATTTCGATGTGGGGTTGCGCAACCTCGACCTCGTGATGGGGTGCGAGCGCCGCGTGGTCTACGATCTTGTCAACGCGATCCGCGGCGAGGCGACGCTCCGCCAGGCGGTGATCAAGGACAAGCGGATCGAGACCCTCTACGTGCTCCCCGCCTCGCAGACGCGGGACAAGGACGCCCTCACGCTCGACGGCGTCGGGCGCATCCTGGACGAGCTGCGCGCCGCGGGCTTCGAGTACATCTTCTGCGACTCGCCGGCGGGCATCGAGTGGGGCGCCCAGATGGCGATGTATTTCGCCGACGAGGCGATCGTGGTGACGAACCCCGAGGTCTCCTCGGTGCGCGACTCGGACCGCGTGCTCGGCCTGCTCGACGCGAAGACGCGCAGGGCGGAGCTCGGCGAGGAGGCGATCAAGACGCACCTCCTGCTCACGCGGTACGCGCCGGCGCGCGTCGCCAAGGGCGAGATGCTGGCGTACCAGGACGTGCTGGAGCTCCTCGGCATCCCGCTGCTCGGCGTGATCCCGGAGTCGACGGCGGTGCTCCAGGCGTCGAACGCCGGGACGCCCGTGGTGCTCGATCCGACGAGCGACGCGGCGCAGGCCTACCTCGACGTGGTCCAGCGCTTCCTCGGCGAGGAGCGCCCGCACCGCTTCCTGGAGTCGGCCAAGAAGGGGTTCTTCAGCCGAATTTTCGGCGGCCAGGCGGCGACCGCCTAGGGGGATCTGCCATGTCGATCATGGATTATTTCCGGAGGACGCAGCCGAAGTCGGCGACCCTGGCGAAGGAGCGCCTGCAGATCATCGTGGCGCGCGAGCGCGTGCGCACGACGGGCGAGCCGGACTACCTGCCACGGCTCAAGCAGGAGCTGCTCCAGGTCATCTCGAAGTACGAGCGGATCGATCTGGATCAGGTGAGCGTGAACGTGGAGCGGAGCGGCGATTGCGACGTGCTCGAGCTGAACGTCGTGCTCTCCGAGTCGGAGCGGGCCGCCGTGCGCGCCGCCGTGTCCCGCGGGGGCGCCCCCGCCTCGCGGAACTGCTGACGCGAGGCGCGCGGGGCGCGCCTCGACCCGGCTCCAGGGCTCCACAAAGGATCGGCGAACAGCGCCGTCATTTCAGCGTCGGGGCTTCCCAGTCCACCCAGTCCGACATGCTGAGCGAGCCGCCCGAGCCCACGACGAGCTCTCCGGCGGCCTCGCCCTCGTGCTTCAGGAACTTTGCAATATTGCTGACGAGGAGATCGGTGTATTCGCTCTTGTACGAGCAATGCGCCGTGTCGGCGACCTTCGAGTGGTAGCTGATATTCTTCTCCACGCCCAGCGCCTTGTAGACCGCTGCTCCGGCCACCGTGGCTGTATGGCCCGCCGGGGCGCCCATCTGAGCCTGATGCGGGTTCTCGAGGACGAGCAGGCCGCGCGGCGCGATCATCGCGATCAGGGCATGCGTGTCAATGGGGAGCTTGACGGCGTTCGAGACGTTGTTCTTGAAGACAAATGGATCGAAGTTGTCGCTGAGCCAGTTGAGCCCGAAGTAGTTGTGGTCCGTCCGCTCCCTGCCCAGCACGTCGGCGATGCGGTAGGCCGGGACTCCGGCGGTGCTCGTTTCGTGCGGGATCGTCAGAGCGATTCGATCGTCGAGGACGCCTATGGCAAATGCACCCTTGCCGTTGCGCGAGCATCCCGTGACACCGATGCCGGTTGGATCGATGATGTCGCCCCCCGACATCTGTAGGACGTCGAGGATTCGACTGGCCCCCCAGGCCCATGCCATCAAGAGGCCTGCGGAGTGGTCGCCGCCGTAGATGTCATAGAACTTCCCCGGGTTGGGTTTGCCTCTGGATTGCTCCGGGGTGCCCTCCCTGCCGAGCTCATTGTGGTTGTAGTAGATGACGGCGACGCCTTGATCCAGGATGCGGCCTTCGCCCAGCGTGATGCCGCCGAACCCGCCTTTCGTGCCCACGTTGATGATCGCGGGGAAGGGGGCTTGCCCCTTCGAGGGCAACACGATGTCGGCGCTGAAGTCGATCTCCTTGCCCTGGGCCTCGACGTGCACAGAGACTTTGTCCTCGGTGACGGTGCCGGTCACCACGTCGGGCGTCGGCTTCTCGCCGTAGATATACTTCTCAGCTTGCTTGCGTATCTCCTGCCTTCGGCAGTGCCATTCTGCTCTGGTGGATATACGATCTCCGTCGAGCTTGGTGAACGGGTCGGGTAATTTGGGAATCTGATTCAGCGCGCTTGCTTCCGGCAGAGCAGCAACTTCGCAATCGGCGCTCTCGTTCTCGACAGCGGTCTCGCCCGAGCCCGAGCCCGAGCCCGAGCCGGAGCCGGAGCCGGAGATGGAGCTCGACGTCATGTCGCCGCCCGAGCCGGAGCTCGACGTCATGTCGCCGCCCGGGCCGGAGCTCGACGTCATGTCGCCGCTGCTCGTCGCGCTCTCGCCGCCCGAGCCGCCCGCACCTCCTTGCCCGGACGGGCTCGATTCGGACTGTCCGCAGGCAGCGGCTGCGAGGCAAAGAACGAGGGCAACGCCGGTGATTCGAGGGGCAAACGTTCGCATGGATGGACCTTCTGGAGTGGACATAATCAATGTTCATCGGCTGGACTTGCGCTCACCGGAACGGCGGCAAGCATCGCTGTGCGATACGACATTCGAACGTGTTTCGATGTCAAGCACAAGGTGGTGCCTTCATTCGGCTCACGGCGCGACGGGACGACCGTCGTGCGAGCCTGAACGGTGAGTCCTGGTCGAATGACAGCGCCGGAAGATTCAGTGAGAATGGCTAACTTCAGCCCAGGTAGAGTGTCGCGTCGCCTGAGTTCGTCCCTGGTTGCACGCGGTCGTGCGGTGCTTGTCGTGGGGGGACACCCTGGCGGCGGACACGGCGACGACAGCGGCGAACGAGGCGCCGCAGCAGGCGCGGGTACGCCCAGATCACTCCGTGATCTCTCTGCCCTCCGCCATCGCGATCTCCCGCGCCCGCTCGGACGCCGCCCGGATCAGCGGGCCGAGGAGCTCCGCGGGCGATCGCTCCTCGGTCCAGCCCGGCGGCGCGCCGAGCTGGGTCAGGAGCGCCGCATGCGCGGAAGGCGGCTCGAGCGTCACGTCGAGCGCCGGCGGCGCCTCGCGCCAGGCATCGAAGTCCTTCGCCTCCATGGGGCCGAGCGTCACCGTCGCCACGGGCGGCGCCTCGGCGGCGCAGGGAGCGCCCTTCCGGCCTCCACGCGCTCTCTTGCCGCCCGGCGCGCTGCCCCGCGCGGCGCGGAGCGCCTCGATCACCTGCTCGCGCGTGCGCCCGCGGAGCTCGAACAGCAGGAAGGGATCCTTGTCGAGGGCCTCCCCGAGCACGTAGTGGGTCGCGGCGACGTGCTTGCAGGGGTTCGCCCAGTCGGGGCACGAGCAGGCCGTGGTGAGGTCCTCGGGCCGCTCCGGGAACAGGCTCGCCCCGGCGCTCCGGAACGCCTCGTCGATCTCCTCCGGCATCCGGCCCGCGAGCAGGTCCGCCGCGAACTTCGCCCGCTCGGCCATGGCGGCGATCGCCTTCGCCCACGTGGCGTCGTCGAGCCGCGCGAGCGTGAGGATCACCTTGTACGGCTGCGGCCGCGAGCCGGTCACGCGCGCGGTCACGAGGCCCGGCTTCACCGTGAGGTCGTGCGTCCGCCCGGCGCGCGCGTACGTGCGCCCGCGCGCGAGGCGGGCCGCGTCGTCCGGCGACATCCGCTCGAGCGCCTCCACCCAGCGCTTGCCCCACCAGGTCGCGCCGGCCCGCTTCATCCGGATGCCCCGCGCGGGCGGCGGCGGCTTCGGGCCGGCCTCGCGATGGAACGGCACCCAGCGCGCCGGCGGGCTCATGTCTGCGCTTCTCCTCGCGCACGCGGCACGCGGCGCACAGCACCCCGCCCCCGGGCGCCGCGTGGCCCGCGCCGCTCCTCCGGCGCGCCGTCCGGCGTACCGTCGTCACCCCGCTCGCCCTCCGGCTCGTCGCGGTCGTCCAGCTCGCCCGCGATCGCCACGGCGTCCCGCGACAGCGCGAACAGCTCGCGCAGCGACGCGTTGTCGAGCTCGGTGATCCACGCCTCGCCCTGGCCCACGACCCGCGCCGCCAGATCGCGCTTCTGCTCCAGCATCCGGTCGACCTTCTCCTCCACGGTGCCCGCGCACACGAGCTTGTGGACCTGCACCGCGCTCCGCTGCCCGATCCGGTGCGCGCGATCCGTCGCCTGGTCCTCCACCGCGGGGTTCCACCAGCGGTCGAAGTGGAACACGTGGCTCGCCGCCGTCAGGTTGAGCCCCGTGCCGCCGGCCTTGACCGAGAGGACGAAGACGCGCGGCCCCCGCGGATCGCCCTGGAAACGCCGCACCATCTCGTCGCGCGCGAGCCTCGGCGTGCCGCCGTGCAGGAAGAGGACCTCCGTGTCGAGCGACGACGCGAGGTGCCGGACCAGCCGGTCGCCCATCTCGCGGAACTGCGTGAACACGAGCGCGCGATCCCCTCCCGCGAGCGCCTCCTCGAGCATCTCCGTGAGGCGCGCGAGCTTGCCCGACCGGCCCGCGAGCGGCCCCGCTTCCCCGAGGCACTGCGCGGGGTGGTTGCAGATCTGCTTGAGCATCGTCAGGAGCGCGAGCACGAGCCCGCGCCGGGCGATGCCCTCGGCCTCCTCGATGCGGCGCATCGCCTCGTCGAGCGCCGCCTGGTAGAGGGTCACCTGCTCGCGCGTGAGCGTGCAGAAGACCCGCGCCTCGATCTTCGGCGGGAGGTCCGGAACCACGGCCGGATCGGTCTTGACCCGTCGCAGCAAGAACGGCCCGACGATGCGCCGGAGCCGCTCTGCGGCCTCCCGGTTGCCGTAGCGCTCGATGGGCACCGCGTAGGTGCGCCGGAACGCCTCGAGCGGGCCGAGCAGGCCGGGGTTCGCGAACTCGAGGATCGACCAGAGCTCGGCGAGGCGGTTCTCGACCGGCGTGCCGGTCAGCGCGATGCGGTGCGGGGCGCGGAGGGCGCGCGCGGCGCGGGCCGTGCGCGAGGCGGCGTTCTTGATGTTCTGCGCCTCGTCCAGCACGACCGCGGCCCAGTCCACGCCGGCGAGCATCGCGGCGTCCCTGCGGAGGAGGCCGTACGTGGTCACGACGAGCCCGCCGCCCGTGTCGCGAGCGGCCTGAGCGCCGCCCGCGCGCTGCGCGCCATCTGCGCCGGAGGCCGCGCCGGAGGCCCGCGCCGCGAGCTCCTCGGCGGAGCGGGCGCGCCCCTCGCCGTAGTGGCGCACGAGGGGCAGGGCAGGGGCGAAGCGCGCCGCCTCCCGCTCCCAGTTGCCGACCACCGACGTCGGCGCGACGAGCAGCACCGGGCGCGCGTCCTCGGGCGCAGCCGCCCGCCGGCCCGCCAGGAACGCGAGCAGCTGGACCGTCTTGCCGAGGCCCATGTCGTCGGCCAGGCAGGCGCCCAGACCGAGGCTCGCCATCGTCTGCAGCCAGGCGACGCCGCGCGCCTGGTACGGGCGCAGCGTCCCCGCGAACCCCTCCGGCGGCGCGGCGGCGCGCTCCGCGCCCGAGCGCAGCCGCGCGATCGCGTGCGCGAGCGCCCCCTCGGCGACCACGGAGACCGAGAGGCCGTCGACCTGGGCCTCGCCCGCGAGCGCGACCTCGAGCGCCTCGCGCGTCGAGAGGCGCCCGCCGCCGGCCTCGAGGCGCCGCTTGATCTCGGCGAGCTCCTCGGGCACCACGACGACCCAGGCCCCGCGATGCCGGACGAGCGGCGACTTCTGCCGCGCGAGCGCGGCGAGCTCGCGCGCCGAGAGCGGCTCGTCGCCGAGCGCCGCTTCCCACGCGAAAGCGAGCGCCTCGTCGAGGCCGAGCCCGGCGCTGCCCGCGACCACGCCGGCCGTGCGGCCCGTCGCGCCGACGCGCATGCGGAGGCGCAGGCGGCGCTGCCCCGAGGCGAGGAGCTCGCCCGGCACGATCACGCCGAACCCGGCTTCGCTCAGCGCCGGGGCGGCCTGCGCGAGGAACGCCCACGCCTCCGCGGGATCGAGGTCCACGCGCTCCGGCCGCGCCTCGCCGAGGGCCCGCGCGATCGGCGCGAACAGCCGCGCTGCGGCGCCGAGCGCGCCGAGGAGCGCCTCCTGCGGGTCGGAGAACGCGCGCCCGAGGGCCTTCAGCGTGCGTCCTCGGGCCTTCCACACGTCGGCGGCGGGGACGAGGAGGCTCGGATCGTCGGTGGCCTGCAGCAGGAAGCGGAGCACGAAGCCGCGGTCGCCCTCGGGCAGCTCCAGCCGGAAGCAGGCGCGCAGCGCGTCGCAGGCCCCGAGCGCGGGCCGGACCCAGGCGTCGAGGTCGGCGGCGAGCGCGCGCTCGGCGAGCCCCTCCGTGGCGAGGGCGGGCTGCGCGCCCGTCAGGGCGAGGACCAGCCGGTGCTCCCAGGGCGCGTGCGCCCGCCGCGGCGGCGCCTTCGGGCGGTTCGTCGCGCTGCCGCGCGCGAGCGCGTCCGCCACGGCGTCCAGGAAAGCGCGCAGCAGCGCCTCGGCGGACCAGACCTCCGGGGCGGCGGCCGCGCGGGGGCGCCCGCGGCCCTCGCGGCGGCCTTCGCGATCGACCGCGGCCTGCGCGCCCGCCGGCACCGCGTGCGCCGCCGGCGGCATGGCGCGGGCGAGCGCCGCGACCCGCGCGGCGTCCTCCGGGGCGGCGAGCGACGCCGCCCAGCGGGCCTCCGCGCTGCCGCCGGTGGCGCCGGTGGGCGTGACGCGAGGCACGACGCGCTCGCGCACCACGAGGTCGAGCGCGAGCTTGCTCGCCAGGCTCCACGCGGCGACGGACGGCGGCGCTCGGCCGAGGTCGTCCTGGGCCATGCGGGCGAGGGCGGACACGCCGTCAAGGAGCGGCGCGGCCTCTCCGGCCTTCCTGACGGCGCGGCCCGTCTCGGAGACCACGACCGCCTCCGCCGGGGTCGTCGCGCCGAGCGACCGGGCCGCGAGCCGCTCAGGGGCCGTGTCGTCCCAGAGGAAGAAGCGGAGATCGTCGGGCAGAAAGACGAGCGGCATCGACGCGCAGATTCATTGCACAACCGGGCAGGACGAAAAGGGGCTTCGCGCGTCGCGCGGTGAAAAATAGCGGTTGGCCGGGCGGGAGCGCAGCCGCTGAACTTCGGATGTGACCCATTCCGTCGTGAACCAGTAAATTGCCAGAATTTGTTTGGAGCCTCCGATTCGCGGATCGGAGAACCTATCGTGGAAAAAGATCATGGCTTGATGGAATGCGCGCCGTGGGGCGCGCTGAGGTGGATGCACGACGAGCCCGACCGGCGGGCAGACGAGGCGCACGGCGTCACGTTGCCCGCGTCCGGCGCCCGCGCACCCGGTCGTTTCATTTGCGCCGATTTCTTTCACCCACACCCTACGTGCGCGTCTCTGCGCCCAGGGCGCCGCGCGGGCCGAGCGCCATGCTCGTAGCGCTGCCTACGCATGGCCGGCCGGTAGAGGATGGGGCAGTGCTCACGCCGGAGCCGCCGCGCGGGGGGGGGAGGGAGGAGAGGG
>JAICEP010000277.1 GCA_025924095.1 Sorangium sp. | reverse complement strand
GACGCGAGGTGACGGCGGTACGGGTCGGCGGCGACATCCATCCAGCGAGAATGAAACGGATAGGCGACGGGGAGCCGCTGGTGCGTCACCCGCGTGCTGTCCAGCCACGCGACGATGCGTGACACGTCGTCGGACAGGCCCGACACCACGAAGTGGTGGTCGAAATTGATCGCGGCGAGCTCCGCGTTGTCGCGGAGGACCTGCTCCCGCTCGAACATCCGCGCGTCCCCGAGGACTGCGAGCATGGTGCCTTGAGGGCACAGCGCCTCGATGATCTTCACCTGATGCGCGATGCAGCGAGCGACCTCCTCGGCGCTCAGCACGCCCGCGGCGGCCGCGGCGGTGTACTCACCGAGGCTCGCGCCAAGAAGGCAGTCGGGCTCGACTCCCTCCGCCTTGAGCGCCTCGAAGAGGGCGAGCTCGATCATGAATATCGCTGGGTGGCTGAAGCACAGGCGGTCGAACCAGTCGGCCGCCGTGCGGTCGCCGCGATAGATCTCGGAGAGGACGCTCGGACCACCGAGCTCCTGGAACAGCGAGTCCAGGGATTGTAGCGAGGCCCTGAAGACAGGGTGGGTCTCGAAGAGCTCCCGGCCCATGCCGTAGTAATGGGAGCCTTGCCCCGAAAACATGAAGACGGTCTTCCTTGCCACGGAATGCCTATCTCTCCTCTGGCCAGATCACCTCGGGGCTCTGGGCCTCGCGCCGACGGCGGCTGGACACCGCCAGGCCCGGCCTCGGTGCGCTCAGGCGCCCCCCGCAGGAGAGTGCGTAGACTGCTCGGAGCGCATGCTGCTCATTGGGCTATTCACGTCCCTTGCGACTGGGGCAGGCTGTCATAGAAACCAATCGAATCGGAGCTCGGTACAGGGGAAGACGATACCTTCTCGCCCTCCCCCCGAACGACCGCTGCACCACGTCGTCACACCATGCCGCGACAACACGCAGGCTATGACAACAGCGAGCAGAATGCGAGCTGAAATTTCGTCTACGCAATCCAGATCGGACACCTGCATCGGCCCGGCGCGTAGGTAAAACAAGCCGGTTCGCTGCGCGATGAAGCGTGGCGCGGCGAATCGAAGCGGCGGGAGCGCGAGCGCTTGCAGGGCGTTCGGCGTGTGCGCGGCGACGGTTGTTCCCCGGGGCGTGCGCGGAGCCGAGGGGTCGCACCGCCGATGCCGAGGGCGCCGGTGGCACATGCCACTCCAGCCACACGTGGGATCAGGGGCATCGTGCGTCGCGTTTGCGTTTTCGAATCCGTGCTCTGGAACGGCGACAGGGACGGTGATACTCTGGTAAACATGGCTCGACTGCCCTATGTGAACCTTGATGAGCTCCCCGAGGAGCTCCGCATACGCCTCACCAGGCTGCCGCCACTGAACCTCTTCGGCCTGCTCGCGCACACGCCGAACGCCCTGCAAGTGCTCGCCCTGACCAGCGCGAACCTGTGCGAGGCAGAGATCGACCAGCGCCTGCGCGAGCTGGCCATCCTGCGGGTCGCGCATCTCTCCGGCTCACGTTACGAGTGGGTGCAGCACGCGGCGATCGCCCGGTCTGTCGGGGTGAGCGCGGCGCAGGTGGAGGCCGTCCCGCGGGGCGCCGACGCCGACGTGTTCTCCGAGGTAGAGCGACTCGTGTTGCGCTTCACGGATGAGATGACGGAGAACGTCAAGGTCTCGGAGTCGACGTTTCAAGCCCTCGCCGGACACCTGAATCCCCGATGCTTGATGGAGCTCGCGCTCGCGGTCGGGATGTACGGGATGCTGGCGCGCATCCTGGAGACCTTCGAGGTCGAGCTCGAGCCCACCGCGGGGACCTACACGTTCGACTCGATGCGGCAGGCGGGGGCGAGCCTGCTCGAGGGCGCTGGTTGATGGCCAGTGCGTGTTCGTGGAATGAGCTCCTCAGCGAGCGCGAGCTTCTCTTCGAGCCGCGCAGCGCGCTCCTCGAGCCCAGCGATGCGCGGTGTTGCCATGCCGATCGATAGAGCACGGTCGCGTCGTGGGAAGCCGGCGGTTCGACAGGCGCTCCGCCCGAGCACGATGTCTTTCATGATGATCGCCTTCGTCCGCGCCGCGCCAGTCATTGAATCGACGCCCTGAGAGGCGGATCACGATGAGCTTCCGCACGGAGCCGCGCGGGAGCTCAACGGGGCGCGCCGCGGTGGACCTGGGGCGCGCCGCGGTGCAGATAGCGAGGCTCCCCCTGCGCCGAGGCGGCGCGGAGCCGGGCCTCCTCGACGATCCCGTGCGCCGGCGAAAGCGAGCAGGCCGGGTCCGTCGCGGCGGCGTCCCCGGTGAGGTGGTAGGCCTGGCAGCGGCAGCCCCCGAAGTCGACCCCGCGGCGATCGCAGCCCCGGCACGGCGGCTCCATCCACGCATCGCCGCGGAAGCGGTTCATGCTCGGCGCCTCGCGCCAGATCCAGCCGAGCGACCGCTCGCGCACGCTCTCGAAGCGCAGCCCCGGGATCGTGTGCGCCGCATGGCAAGGCAGCACCAGGCCGTCGGGCGCAATATGCAGGTAGCGGCGCGCCCAGCCGTCCATGCAGGCCCGCGGCCAGGCGGCGTAGTAGTCCGGCGTGACGAAGACCATCTCCATCCGGCCGAGCAGCCGCTCGCGCGCCGCCGAGGCGACGGCGAACGCGCGCTCGAGCTGATCCCGCGTCGGCAGGAGCACCTCGCGGTTCGCGAGCGCCCAGCCGAGGTACTGCGTATTGGCGAGCTCGAGCCGGTCGGCCCCGAGCCGCTCGGCGAGCGCGACGATCGCCGGGACGTGCTCGATGTTCTCCCGGTGCAGCACAACGTTCACCGTGAGCGGCAAGCCCTCGGCCTTGACCCACCCGGCCACCGCGAGCTTGTGGTCGAAGGCCGCGTAGCCGGCGATGCGGTCAGCGCGCTCCGCGTCGGCGTCCTGGACGCTGAGCTGCACGTTGTCGAGCCCCGCCGCCCGCAGCGCCGCGAGGCGCTCGCGCGCGAGCGGGACCCCGGAGGTGATGAGGTTCGTGTACAGCCCAGCGCCGCGCGCCCCGCGGACGAGCGCCTCGAGGTCGCGCCGGGCGAGCGGCTCGCCGCCCGTGAGGTGGAGCTGCATCACCCCGAGCTCGGCGGCCTCGGCGAAGACGCGACACCACGTCTCCGTCGAGAGCTCGCCGGCGGCGCCCGAGAGCTCCATCGGGTTCGAGCAGTACGGACAGCGCAGCGGACAGCGGTAGGTGAGCTCCGCGATCAGCGTATAGGGGCGGTGCCACGCGGCGTCTCCCGCCGCACCGCCCAACGCGGCGTCTCCCGCCGCGCTGCCCTCGGGAGCGGACCCGGCCTCTGCCCCGGGCAGCGCGCCGCGCGCGGCGGCGTCCTCGACGACGGCCCGCGCGGCGTCTCGCTCCTCGAGCAGGCCGCGCTCCGCGAGCTCCTCCAGGAAGGCGAGCACGTCGCGCTCCACCTCGTCCGGCCGCGCGGCGGCGAAGGAGGCCGCCACCTCGGCGGCGATCGCGGCCACGGTGCGCGTGCCGTCGAGGCGCACGGCCACCGCCGCGGCAACCGGGTTCAGCGCGAGGCCGCGCTCCGGATAGAGCAGGATCTCTCGGCCCGAGGAGCGGTCCCGCACGAGCCGCGCCTTGCTCGCGAGGATCAGCCGGTCGCCGGGCGCGAGGGGCATCTCGGCCTCACGCCTCGGGGCCGTAGGCGGCCGCGATGGCATCGAGCATCGCCCAGAGGATGTCGCACTTCGTGATGAGCGCCGCGACGCACGCTTCCTGGGCGGCGCGCGTCGTCGCGCGTGCCGTGACGTAGTCGATCGCCTCGGTCGAGTCGGCGCGGGCGCGCGTCACCCGGCTGCGGAAGTAGTCGAGCGTGGCCCTGTCGACCCAGGGATAGTGCTGCTCCCAGGCGACGACGCGCCGGGACATGAGATCCGGCGCGAAGAACTCCGTGAGCGACGAGGCCACCGCCTCGAGCAGGCTGCGCTCGCGCACAAGCGTCACGTAGGCGTCGCAGGCGAAGCGCACCGCGGGCAGCACCCGGGTCAGACGCGCGACCTCATCGCGGTCGAGCCCCACGCCCTCCGCGAGCCGCAGCCACAGCGCGAGCCCCCCCTCGCCCTCGCGCGCGCCGTCGTGATCGACGATGCGGTGGATCCAGAGCCGCCGGAACGACGGGTCCTCGCTCTTCGAGAGGAGGAGCGCGTCCTTGATCGGGATCCGCGTCTGGTAATAATAACGGTTGAGCACCCATCCCTGGATCTGGCGGCGCGAGAGCTCGCCGCGGTGCATCCGCTGGTGGAAGCTGTGGTTGTCGTGGTAGCGCCGGGCGCCCTCGTCGCGCAGCCGCGCAATGAACGCTTCCCGGGAGAGCGGCTCGTCGTTCATAGGTCGATCACGAGGCCGTCGGCGGCCACCTCCCAGCCCGCCTCCTCCACGGCGCGCCGCTCGGGCGAGCCCTCGACGAGGATCGGATTTGTGTTGTTGATATGGGTGTAGATCTTCCGTCGCGCGGCGACGCCCGCGAGCAGCCTCAGGCTCCCGCCGTCGCCGCCGATGGGCAGGTGCGCCATGTCCTCGGCCCGGGCCTGGCCGAGCCCGAGGCGCACGAGCTCGTCGCTCGACCAGAAGGTGCCGTCGAAGAAGCAGACGTCCACGCCGTCGAGGCGCGGCACGTAGCCGCCGGCGGCCCCCACGGCCGTCGCGATGGCGGCAACGCGCCCGCTCGCCGCGTCGCGGACCCAGAGGCCGATGTTGTCCTCCGGCGAGGGCGGGGCGAGGCCCTCGAGGTGCTTTGGCACCTTGCCCGGCAGCGCGACCGGGACCACCGTCACGCCGGCCTTCGCGCCGTCCGGCCCGGTGAGCTCCGCGGGCTGCTCCAGCTCGAGGCGCCGCCACGTGGTCTGCCCGGGGAAGCGCTGGAGCGTGCGGAAGAGGGTGTTGCCCTCCGTGAGGCCCCGGTAGACGGCCTCGGTCGCGTAGATCACGAGCGGCGTGTTCTCGCGCAGGGAGAAGAGGCCCAGCGCATGATCGAGATCGCCGTTCGTGAGGATGACCCCCGCGAGGGGCGAGGCCCTGCCCGCCCGCGGGTGCAGCGGCGAAAAGGCCTCGATCTGCCGGTGAACGTCGGGGGACGCGTTGACGAGAAACCAGCTGCCGTCGCCCACCCCGAGCGCGAGCGCGTCCTGGGTGCGAGGGCGGACGCGCGCGGAGCCGCGGCGCGCCTCCACGCAGTTCGCGCAGGCGCAGTTCCATTGCGGGAGGCCGCCGCCGGCGGACGAACCCAGGACGCAGAGGCGCATTCCAGTGCTCGCTGCGGAGCCCTTACTCCGCCTTGCCCTCGGCGCCCTGGCGCTCGGCCGGAGCCGGGCGCGTGAAATTGACCGGAACAGGGTCGAAGTCGCTCTGGTACGAGCCGATCTCCGCGTCCATCTTGATCTCGACGAACTCAGGCTTTTCGTAGCGCATCGGGGACCTCCTGTTTCCCTGGGTATGAACGACGTAGTTCGCTGACGCAAACGCAGGCTTCTGCTCGCCTGCTTCACGAGCTCACCGCAGGAGATTCGAGAGTCCGGGATTCCTGCACAGGTTCGGGATAATTCCCTACTTACATTCCGTGAACGACCCGATTGCTGGCCATGTCTCGCCCCTGAGCGATCCAGCGTCGAACGCGCCATGGAGCACGATGCCGCGGAGCGCGCAGTTAATGCAAACTGATTGCATCAACGGTCCGATCGAGGTAATGCTGTCGCATCCAGCAGGCCCGCCGATCCGCCGCCATCGCCGCGGGACGCGGCCTGCCACCGAGCGGCTACAAGGAGGCACCTCGTGCGCGATACAATCAAGCTCGTCTCCTCTGCGGGGACCGGTCACTGCTACTACACGACGAAGAACAAGCGGACGATGACGGAGAAGATGCAGATGAAGAAGTACGATCCCATCGCCCGCAAGCACGTGGTCTTCACGGAAGGGAAGATCTCGAAGGGAGGCGCCAAGTAAACACCGCCCCGGCGCTCGCGGTCGTGCCGTGAGAGCGGGCGCGCTGCGCTGCAGCGAGCCCGCCGCCGGGGGATGAGCCGGTCACCCAGCCTGGAGCGCCTCACGACACGGGCAGCTGCGCCGGCCCGGCCCCGCTCTCTTCCTCCTCTTCCTCTCTCTCGTCCTGCCACGCCGGGAAAGGATCCTCGAACCGGCTCCAGCCGGAGGGGCCCGCGGCCATCTCTTCGGGGGTGAGCAAGCAGGCGTCGAGGCCGCGCGTGAGCGCCTCTCGGGTCATGTCGACGCCGATGAAGACGATCTCCTGCCGCCGGTCGCCCCAGACCGGGTGCCACGCGGCGCCCGTCTCGTCGTCCTCCGACCGCAGCTCCTCGGGCAGGGCCGCGTACCAGCGGCCCGCCGCCTCGAACGAGGCGGCGCCGCCCGCCTGCGACCAGGCGCCCGTGATGTCCACGCGGGTCGCGAGCCAGAAGAACCCCTTCGAGCGGAGCACTCCATCCCAGGCGGCCGCGCCGTGGATGAAGGCCCAGAGCCGCTCCGGGTGCATCGGGCGGTCAGCGCGGTAGACGAAGCTCTCGATGCCGTACGCCTCGGTCTCGGGCACGTGCTCGCCGCGCAGCTCCCGCATCCAGCCGGGCGAGCGCGCCGCGGCCTCGAAGTCGAAGCGCCCGGTGCCGAGGATCTCGCGAGGATCGATCCGGCCGCGGCAGGCGCTGACGATCCTGGCGCCGGGGTTCAGGTGCAGGAGCATCGCCGTGAGCCGCTCGACCTCGTCATCGCTCACGAGATCCGTCTTGTTGAGCACGAGCACGTTCGCGAACTCGATCTGCTCGACGAGCAGATCCGCGACCGTGCGCTCGTCGTCGTCGCCCAGCGCGGCCTCGCGCGCGCGCAGGTCGTCGGCGCTCGTCCAGTCCGCGAGGAACCGCTGCGCGTCGACGACGGTGACGAGCGTGTCGAGCCGGGCGACCTCCGAGAGGCTCTTGCCCGTCGCGGGATCGTCGAAGGTGAACGTCTCGGCGACCGGGAGCGGCTCCGAGATGCCCGTCGACTCGATCAGCAGGTAGTCGAAGCGCCCCTCCGCCGCCAGGCGGGCCACCTCGACGAGGAGATCCTCCCGGAGCGTGCAGCAGATGCAGCCGTTCGACATCTCGACGAGCCGCTCCTCCACGCGGCGCAGCGCCGCGCCCCCGCCCCGGACGAGCGCGGCGTCGACGTTGACCTCGCTCATGTCGTTGACGATCACGGCGACGCGCAGCGCGTCGCGGTTCGCGAGGACGTGGTTGAGCAGCGTGGTCTTGCCGGCGCCCAGGAAGCCGGACAGCACGGTCACAGGGAGCTTGCGCGTCACGTCGAAATCCTCTCTCTCCAGCATCGGCGCGCTCCAGCGCGGGCAGGGGCGCCTGCCGCACGTGGGGCGTGGGGGTGATCGAGATGCCTCCGCGGTCGCGGCGCATCGGCCGGGCGCCGGGTCGGCGCGTCGGCGCGCGCTCGAGTTAATGAATACTGATTGCATTTGCAACAAAAGAGTAACTGGAGAGGGCGCGCGTGCCGGACGCCCACGCCTCATTGCGGGCTCGGGATCATCGCGGACCGGCGCGCGCCGAGGCCGTCCGGACCGCCGCGCTCGGGCTCGGGTCGCCGCGCCCAGCTCAGTCCGTCCGGCGCGGTGCACGGCCTTCGCCCGCCTCGCGTCCTCGTCGGGTGGAGCGCACCTCGGCAGGTGATATCCACCGGGGCGGCGGGGCGCGGCTGAGCCCGGAGGATCGAGCTTCTCGTGACAAGCGAACCGGAAGACGCGGCGCTGACGGGCCAGGTGTGGCGGCTCGCCTGGCCCGCGATCGCGCACATGCTGCTGCTGACGCTGGTCTTCCTCGTCGGGCGCGGCATGGTCGGGCGCTACTCCACGACCGCGCTCGCCTCGATGCAGATCTGCGGGACGCTCACGTGGACCATCGTCTCCGTCTTCAGCGCCACCTCCGCCGGCACGCTCGCCGTCGTCGCGCGCAGCGTGGGCGCCGGCGACCACGCCGCCGCCGCCGCCGCCGCGCGCGCGTCGCTGGTCTTCGCGCTCGCGCTCGGGGCGGCGGTCGCGCTGCCGCTGCTCGTCGCCTGCGGCCCGCTGCTCCGCGCGCTCTTCCCGCACGCCGGCGCCGAGGTCGTCGAGCAGGCGATCGCGTACCTCGAGATCGTGCTGCCGGCCCTGCCGTTCGCGTTCGTCGAGGCCGCCGCGGCGTCGGCGCTGCAGGGCGTCGGCGACACGAGGACGCCGCTCTCCGTGGCCGCGATCGGCAACGTCGTCAACGTGGCGGTCAGCGCCGTCCTGATCTTCGGCCACCTCGGGCTGCCCGCGCTCGGCGTGCGCGGCGCGGCCGTCGGCGTGGCGTGCACCATGGCGACCGAGGCGCTGCTGCTCACCGCGGCGCTGCTGTCGCGCTCGAGCCCGCTGCCCCTCCGGACAGCGCCGGCCGCCGACGCGCGGGCCGCCCGGCAGGCGAACGCCGCGGCGCTCGCGCGGGTCCTCCGGGTCGCGCTGCCGGCGTTCGCCGAGCGCTCCGTCTACCACGCCGGCTACACGGGGTTCGTCGCCATCATCGGGCTGCTCGGCGCCACCGCGATGGCCGCGAACCAGGCGCTCATCGCCGTCGAGTCGGTCTGCTTCCTCTCCGCCGAAGGGTTCGGCATCGCCGCCGGGGCGCTCATGGCGCAGCGCCTCGGCGCGGGCAGCCCCCGCGACGCCGCGCGGGTCGGGCTCGTCGCGGCCCTCATGGCCATCCTCGCCCTCTCCGCGTGCGGCGTCCTGTTCGTGCTCGCCCCGCGCCCGCTCCTGCTCGCGTTCTCCAGCGACCCCGAGCTCCTCGCCCTCGGAGAGCGCGCGCTCCCCGTGGCCGCCGTGGCGCAGCCGTTCATGGCGTTCGCCACCGTCATGGGGACGGGGCTCCGCGGCGCCGGCGACACCCGGACCGTGCTCGCCGTCACGCTTGTCTGCTCGCTGCTCGTCCGGGTCGGCGGGACGTGGCTGTTCGCGGTGACCCTCGGCCACGGGCTCGTCGGCGTCTGGATGGGCAGCACCGCCGACTGGATCTGCCGCAGCGCCCTCCTCGCCGTCGTCTTCGCGCGCGGCCGCTGGAAGGCCCTCGCCGTCTGACCCGCCGCCCCCGCGCCCCGGCGGCTCAGGCCTGCTTCCGCCTCGCCGGGCTCAGCACCCCGAGGAGGATCACGTCGACGACGCGCGCGAGCTGGGCCTCGTCGACGCACGCGCGATCCGCCATCATCTTGTGCTTGAGGTAAGCGGCGAGGAGCTCGCACGGGAGCATCGGCTCGTCGCTCGGCGCGAGCTCGCCCCGCGCGACGGCGCTCTCGACGATCGCCCGTATTCCGCCCTCCTGGACG
>JAICEP010000276.1 GCA_025924095.1 Sorangium sp. | reverse complement strand
GTCGAGCTGCGCCTGCTGCACGCCGGCGTCCCGTCGCGCGCCTTCCGCGCCGAGCTCCGCCGCCGGCCCCGGTCGCCGATCGCGATGCGGCGTTGCCCGCGCGTCCACCTGAAGATGATCGCCGTCGACGGCGCGCTCCTGTACCTCGGCTCCGCGAACCTCACCGGCGCCGGGCTCGGGGCGAAGGGCGAGGGGCGGAGGAACTTCGAGGCGGGCGTGCTCACGGACGACGACCTCCTGCTCGACGAGATGCAGGCGACGTTCGAGGCGATCTGGACGGGCGCCGAGTGCAAAGGCTGTCGGCTCCGGCCCCTCTGCCCGGGGCCGCTCGACGAGCTCGACAAAATCCCGTTGCGCTGACGGCCTTGATGGCCGATGAGCAGCGCATGAGCACCGCGGGACCGGACCCCTCCGACCTCGATCGAATCGCCGTCGCCGCGCTCGCGCGCGTGGACAGCGGGATGCTGCTCGGGCTCGGCACCGGGCGCGCGGCCGAGGCCTTCCTCCGCCGCCTCGGTGAGCGCGTCCGCGGCGGCCTCCAGATCCGGGGCGTCGCCACGTCGGAGCGCTCGGCGGCGCTCGCCCGCCGCGAGAACATCCCGATGGTGCCGTTCGACGAGGTCGAGCGCCTCGACGTCGCCGTGGACGGCGCCGACGAGGTCGCGCCCGATCTCGGGCTCATCAAGGGCCTCGGCGGCGCGCTCCTCCGCGAGCGGGTGGTGGCCTACGAGGCCGCGGAGTTCATCATCCTCGTGACCCCCGAGAAGCTCGTCGAGAAGCTCGGCTCACGCGTACCCATCCCGGTCGAGGTCGTGCCCTTCGCCAGCACGTCGGCCGCGCGGCACCTGACCGCGCTCGGGGGCAAGCCGGCGATCCGCAAGAACGCGGACGGGTACCCCTTGCAGACCGACAACCACAACTGGATCCTCGACACCGCGTTCGGCCCGATGGACGCGCCCGCTGCGGTCGACGCCCGCATCCGCAAGATCCCCGGCGTCGTCGACACCGGGCTCTTCCTCGACATGGCCACCCTCGTCCTGGTGGCAGACAAGGGCGCGGTCCGCGAGCTCCGCAAGCGCCGCTAAAGCGACCGCCTAGCGGGCCTGCCGCTCCAGCCTGCGGGCCAGGTCGTCGAGCGCGAGGTTGCCTGGGGCGCCGAGCGACACGCGCGCGCGAAGACTCGCCGCGGCGTCGCCAGCGGGGAGCGAAGCGATCTCGGCCGCGACATTCCGGTAGGCCTCGCGGAACGGGATGCCCTGCACGGCGAGCTCGACGGCTCGATCGGTCGCGAAGCACTCGGGCGTGATCGCGCGGGCCATGCGCTCGCGGTCGAACGCGAGCCCCTCGACGAGCCGCGGCAAGAGGCGCGAGGTCGCGAGCGCCTCGTCGAGGCCGCGCATCGTGGGGCCCTTCGTGAGCTGCAGATCGCGGTGGTAGCCGGACGGGAGCGCGACGAGGGACTGCACCTCGGCGAGCGCCCCCTGCACGACGGAGCAGGCCGCGCGCATGAGCTCGACGACGTCCGGGTTGCGCTTCTGCGGCATGATCGAGGAGCCGGTGGTGAACGCCTCCGGGAGCCGGATGAACGCGAGCTCGCTCATCGCGAACAGGCTGAGATCCCACGCGAGCCTGCGGATCACGGCGACGACCTGCCACGCGGCCGCGAGGATCTGCGCCTCGATGATGCCGCGCGACGTCTGGGAGGCCAGCGGGTTCAATGCCACGCCGGCGAAGCCGAGCTCGCGCGCGACGCCGGCGCGATCGAGCGGCAGGTTCACGCCGAAGCCGGCGGCGCCGCCGAGCGGGCAGCGGTCGACGAGCGCCCGCGTCGCGCGGATGACATCGACCGCGTCGGTGAGCCCCTCGACGAAGGAAGCGGCCCAGTAGCCGACGGACGACGGCACCGCCCGCTGCAGATGCGTGTAGCCGGGCATCGGCGTCTCCGCCTCGCGCCGGGCGAGATCGAGCAGCGCGCGGGCGCCGGCCGTCGCTTGCTCGGCGAGCTCGTCCAGGGCGTCACGCTCGTAGAGGCGCATCGCGACGAGCACCTGGTCGTTGCGGCTCCGGCCGGTGTGCACCTTCTTGCCCGCGTCGCCGATGCGGGCGACCAGCGCGGCCTCGATCGCGCTGTGACCGTCCTCGTCGTCCTCGGTGAGCCGCAGCTCGCCGGCCTCGTTCTGCGCTGCGAGCACCTCGAGCTCGCGGACGAGCGCGTCCCGCTCCGTCTCGCTGAGCACGCCGATCCGCGCGAGCCCGCGGACGTGCGCGATCGTGGCCCGCAGGTCGTAGGCGAGCAGGCGCTGGTCGAGCTGCCAGTCGTCGCGCGAGGTGTAACGCAGCATTTGGGCGTCGGTCGCGCCCCCTTTGTCCCAGAGTCGTACGCTCATTCAGCTCCCCAGGCTCTCGTCCACGAGAGCACGGATCTCCGCAAGCTTCTTGGCCTTGCCCTCATCCAGCGATCGCGTCTTCGCCGCGCCGGCCGCGAGCTCTCGCTCGAGCTCGCGCAGGTCGTCGTCCGCCGTCGGCGCCGGCCGGCGCTTGCCGAAGCCGAGCGCGCGGGCCAGCCAGCTCCTCGACTCGCCGATCGCGTAGTCGTCCGCGGCGATACGATCCGGGGCGGAGCGCAGCATGCGGACGAGCGCGACGTTGGAGCTGGCCCAGACCGCCGACTCGTCGAAGTGGGCGCGCGGCGTCACGTCGAGGTGCCGCGCGGCGGTCCGGTCGGGCACGTCGTGCAGCCGGCAGTGAATGGCGAGCGCGAGCGCGAGCTCGTCGACCGGCATCTTGGTCGCCGAGTGCACCTGCACGCCGCCGCAGCCCTTCGCGTACAGGTACGAGCCGTTCGTCGCGAGCACGCCGAAGCCGAGCAGCACGGCGGCGAGATCGACGGCGGGCTCGCGGTCCGGCGGCACGAGCGCGTCGAACGTGCCGGCCTCGCTCAGGAACATGAACGACACCGCGCGCACGAACGCCGTCGTGAGCACCGTCGGGTTGCGGAGCTCGCCCGCGGAGACGGCGACCCGGTAGCCGCCGTCATCGCGCCGGGCCACCCGCTCGAGCTTCGTCTCCAGCGCCATCCCGCCGCAGGCACCGCTCGAGCAGCTCACGGTGCTGGCCTGCCCCTCCGGGCTGACCACCGCGAGCTCCACCGGGAGATCCTGGAGCCCGGCGTGCTCCTGCACCCGCAGCATCAGGGCGGCCACCGTCTTGGGGGAGCCGTCGTACGGATCGGGGAAGAACTCGGCCGTCGGTTGCACCAGCCCCCGCACCGGCTCTGCACCGTGCTGGAGGAGCGTGGAGGTCGTGCGAAGGATCCAGCGGATCTGGGATTCGTCCGGGAGGTCCATGTGGCTAGTTTATGCCACGGCCGCCCGCCGGTCGCGCGGTAGGTGCAAGGGGAGGGGGGGCGGACGCCGGCGCGGGCCACGGGGCGCGATTTTTGGCGATTTTTTGTCCATGCCACTTCCTTTTCGACGGCGGTCAGCGACCGCGTAAAGTTGTGCCCCCATGACGGAAGAGGCGAACGACATCTCCGAGAGGAAAGCCGACCACATCGAGCTCTGCGCGACGGGTGATGTCGGATTCCGGGCCAAGACCACGCTTCTGGAACAGGTCGAGCTGATCCACGACGCGCTGCCGGAGCTCTCCCTCGACGCGATCGACACCTCGGTGCTGCTGCTCGGCAAGCGGCTCCGCGCTCCGCTCCTGATCGCGGCCATGACCGGCGGGACGGAGCGCGCGCAGGCGATCAACCGGGAGCTGTCGCAGATCGCGGAGGAGCGCGGGTACGGCTTTGGCCTCGGGAGTCAGCGGGCGATGCTGAACGGCGACGCCTCCGCCTCGTACGAGGTCCGCGAGCACGCCCCGACGACGCTCGTCCTCGGGAACATCGGCGCCGTGCAGGCGCGGTCGCTGTCGACGGAGGCGGTCGCCGAGCTCGTGGCCCAGGTCGGCGCCGACGCGCTCTGCGTCCACATGAACCCCGCGATGGAGCTGGTCCAGCCGGGCGGCGACCGCGACTTCACCGGCGCGCTGGAGGCGATGAGCCGGCTGGCGAATGGACTCAGCGTGCCGGTCGTCGCGAAGGAGACCGGCTGCGGGATCGGCCCCGGAACCGCGTACCGCCTGGTCAAGGCGGGCGTCCGCAACCTGGACGTCTCCGGCGCCGGAGGAACATCGTGGGTCGCGGTCGAGACGGCGCGCGCCAGCGGCGCAGCCCGCTCCCTCGGCGAGGCGCTGCGCGAGTGGGGCGTCCCGACGGCCGCGTCGGTGCTCATCGCTCGCACCATCCGTCCTCGCTTCAAGACGATCATCGCGACCGGGGGCATCACGAGCGGCCTTGACATCGCTCGGGCGCTCGCGCTCGGCGCGCATGCAGCCGGGATCGCTCGTCCGGTGCTCCAGGCCTTCGTCTCGGGAGGACGGGACGCCGCGGTGCGGTACCTCGAGGGCATCGAGGCGGAGCTCCGGGCGGTCATGCTGCTCGTCGGGGCGCGCGACGTCGCGTCGCTCCGGAAGACTCCTGCGCTGCTCGGGCGGGAGCTGCGCCAGTGGACCAAGTTGCTGAAGCAGATGGAGAAGGCGTAGTCGTGGAGGCGGGGGTGGCCGGGCCGGGAAGGCGGGGGTCCGGTCCCCGAGGTAGGGCGAGCGCGCCCGAGTCGACATCGTTGACCGCGGCCGGGGCCGCGAGGCGCCGGGCGCTCGCCCCCTCGGCGGCGGGTCCGGGCGGCGCCGGCGGCCCGCGCTCGACGCTTCCGTCCGGTCAGCCCCGCATGATACGGTCCGAAGCTCTGGAGAACCCCGGGATAAAATGACGGAGAAAAAAGGGCGTCCGAGCGATCGTCCCCCCGAGGACCTGAAGAAGGAGCGTGATGCCTTCATTCAGCAGTTCTTCCGCAAGGGGGCGCAGCTGACCGAGGAGCTCCTCCGCGAGAACGAGCGCCTTCGTGACAAGATCACCGAGCTCGAATCGGAGAACGGCAAGCTGCGCGCGCACCTCGCGAGCGACTCGGCCATCCGTGACCTGCTCCGCAAGATCGAGGAGCTCGAGCAGGAGAAGCGCGACCTCGTGACGCAGTCGGTGCGGATGGTGGCGGCCTCGGACCGCTTCAACAGCCGCTACTCGGAGGCGGAGGGGGAGCTCGCGAACCTCGCGAACCTGTACGTCGCCCTCTCGCAGCTGCACGCGGCGCGCAACGTGCGCCATGTCCTCCGCAACCTGAAGGAGCTCCTGGCGCAGTTCCTCGGGGCGGGCGCCTTCTCCGTGTACCTGGCGTCTCCTGATGGTAAGGAGCTCGTCTCGATCGCGAGCGAAGGTGTGGCCGTCGAGGAGATTGTGCGCATGCCGGTGACCGAAGGCATCGCAGGCCAGGCATTCTCGAAGGGGGAAATCTTCTTCGACGAGGCCAAGGACGTCTCCAAGGGGAGCATCGAGGAGCCGGCGGCAGTGATCCCGCTCGACTTCAACGGGCGCACCGTGGGTGTCATCGCGATCTTCAGCACGCTCCCGCAAAAGACGGAGTTCGTGAACGTGGACACCGAGCTCTTCAAGCTCCTCGGGGCCCAGGCCGCCCCCGCCCTCATCAACGCGCGGCTCTTCACCGACGCCGGCCGGAAGGTGCCCGGCGTCCAGGCATTCCTGGACCTGGAGGACTGATCATGGCCGAGTACTCGTGTCTGATCGTTGAAGACTCGCCCATGATGCGGCAGCTCTTGGTCTTCGCGCTGGCGCGCGTGAAGAACCTCCGCGTCACCGAGGCGGACGATGGCGTCGACGGTCTCCGCAAGCTCGCCTCGACCAAGTACGACGTGATCATCACCGACATCAACATGCCGATCATGGACGGGCTCAAGCTCGTCAAGCGCGTGCGCACCGATCCGGTCCACAAGGACACCCCGATCATCATCATCACCACCGAGGGGTCTCAGGAGGATCGCCAGCGCGCGCTGCAGCTCGGCGCGAACGCGTACATCACGAAGCCCATCCAGGCGCCGCAGGTCATCGCCAAGGTCAAGGAGCTCCTCAAGATCGACTGAGGCCCGCGCCGGCCCTGCGCCGCCAGCCGGGGCCACGGCGCTCTCGCGGCCGGTCAGGCGGCCCGGGCAGCGCGGCGCGGCCTCGACGGCCGGCGTCGCCGCGAGCCCCGCGCCAGGCTCAGGGCTTCGGGCCGAACTTCAGGAGCACGCGGTTGCGGCCGGTGCGCTTCGCTTCGTAGAGCGCCTCGTCAGCCGCGGCGATGAGCTCCGCGCCGCTCTGCACCGGGACCACGGGGTGCGCCGCGACGCCGACGCTGATCGTCGTCGGCACGCGGACGCCCTCGTGCTCGAAGAGCGACCCCTCGATGAGGAGGCGCAGCCGCTCGCCGAGGATGCCCGCGTTCTCCAGCGTCACGCCGCGGCACAGGATGCCGAACTCCTCACCGCCGTAGCGCGCGAACACGTCCTCGGTCCGCACCGTGTTGCTCGCGATCTTGGCGATCCTCGCAAGGACGTAGTCACCGGCGAGGTGCCCGAAGGTGTCGTTGATCCTCTTGAAATGATCGACGTCGAACATGAGCAGCGACAGGTGCGCGCTGTGCCGCCGCGCATACGAGACCTCGCTCTCCAGCCGGTCCAGGAAGTACTTCTTGTTGAACGCCTTCGTGAGCGCGTCGCGCAGCGCGGCGTCGTACATCTGCTGCTGAAACGACTCGTCCAGGTGGTCGTGGTAGGTGAACTTGAGGATCGTCGTCGAGCCCAGGCGGATCTTGTCGCCGTCGTGCAGGGCGAGGCGCGTCACGTGCTCGCCGTTCACCAGCGTCCCGTTGGAGCTGTTGAGGTCCTCGATGAGCACCTGGCTGTCCATCTGGAGGAGGCGGGCGTGGCGCCGCGAGATGCCGTCGTCGTTCAGCCGGATCGTCGTCCCCGCGGCCCGGCCGATCACGATCTCGGCGCCCTCGACCCGGTACATCTCGCCGACGTTCGAGCCGGCGAGCACGATGAGGTAGGCGCGATCCTTCGGCGAGCGCGCCGGGAGCTCCTTCTGGAGTTCCCCAACGTTGGCCACCCGCGTGGCCTCGAAGTCATCGTCGGGGGAGTAGTTGCCCATGCTCCCTGAGGATGATCCTAAATCCTTGATATAGGTTCAAGCGGGAGGGCATGGCACAGACGATGTTCCTTGCCTGGTAGGATGCGCGACGAGCTCCGCCCGCGTTTCCAACGTCTCGCGCGCGGCGCTCCCGCTCACCGGAGCGCTCAGGCAGCCCTGCCGAGCGGCACCACGAGCTGCTCGACCCAGAGCTCGCCCGCCCGGAGCTCGACGAACGTCGCATCGGCGTGCCCCGCCCCGTAGGAGACGGCCCCGCTGCGCACAAGCTCGCCGGCAGGACGCGCTCCGCCGCGCATCCGGTCGACGTCGCTCCGCACCGAGCACGGCGCCTCACCCACCGAGCCGACGTTGATGATGCGCACGCCGCCCACCATCCGGTCGAACGGGACGTGGGAGCCACCACAAATCACGACATCCGCCGGGTCGTCGCCGAGGAGGGAGAGCACCTCCTCGTCCGTCATGTCGTGCGAGATCGGCTCCAGCGGATCCGCAGGGGAGCCGTGGACCAGGACGAGCTCGCCGCCGTCCTCGAGCGGCAGGCGGTGCGTCGGGGCGAGCCGCGCCAGCCGCGCAAGGATCAGCTCGCCCAGCTCGGTGCGCGTCTGGGCCAGACGATCGAGCCGCGCCCGCTCGTGCTCGCTTCGCGGCCTGACCTTGTCGATGTCCAGCGTCGCCAGGGCGCGATCCGATACGCCCTGTACGCAAACCGCCTTGGCCTGCGTCAGCCGGCGCCACGTCTCGAGCGGCTTCGGACCGGGAAAGCAGAGATCTCCGGCGACCAGGAGCTGGGTGTAGCCTCGGCGCTCGGCGGTGGCCAGGACCGCCGCGAGCGCGTCGGCGTGGCCGTGGATATCCGAAACGCAGAGCAATCGCACCCGGCGAGCATAGGATCTGAGAGCGACGCCGCCAAGGCGCGAGGCGACGCCCGGCGGCGATAAACTGGCGGTCGGGCGCTGCGGAACCGGCGTTCGCGCCCCCACGGTCTTGCTAGCCTCCCGCCATGCAACAGGTCTCGAGGCTCCTGGAGATCGCGAACGCGATCGATGAGCAACGCGTGAAGGACCGCACGGCGCGGCTGGCGCCCCGCCTGCACCCCGGGACGATGGCCTTCGCCATCGCGGCGCTCCTCACGGCCGCCTACCCCGCGATCGGCGCGATCATCGAGGCAAATCCGGAGTTCGCGGAGCGGCTCGCGGCGGAGGGGCACCAGACGGCCCGCGACCGCGCCACCTACCTGGCGCGGATCCGCGGCCGCATCGGCGACGTCTCGGACGCCGCTCGCGTCCGGCGGGAGCTCCGGCGCATCGCGCGCGAGGAGCGGATCCGCATCGCGCTGCGCGAGATGCTCCCGCCGTCGGCGGGGGGCGCGGACATCGACGTCACCGCGCGTGAGCTCACCGCGCTCGCCGAGGCCACCATCGAGGTCGCGCTCGCGGAGGCCGTCTCGGCCGTGAGCGCGCGGTTCGGAGAGCCGCGCACCGCGACCGGCGCGCGATCGAAGTTCGTCGTCCTCGGCATGGGGAAGCTCGGCGGCGACGAGCTCAACGCGGGCTCCGACGTGGACCTGATCTACCTCTACGACACCGACGAAGGGCACGTGGGCCCCTCCGGCGACCGCGCCGTCTCGGTCACCCTGCACGACTTCTGGGCCCGCGTCGCGCGCCGCCTCACGGCGACGCTCGAGGAGGTCACGGAGGACGGGTTCGTCTGGCGCGTGGATCTCCGGCTTCGCCCTGAGGGGCGGAGCGGCCCGCTCGTCAACTCGCTGGCCGCCGCCGAGCGCTACTACGAGTCGTTCGGCCGCCTCTGGGAGCGCGCCGCGCTGCTCCGCGCCCGCGAGATCGCCGGCGATCTCGACTTCGGCGCCGAGGCGCTCGGGGTGCTCGGCCCGTTCGTGTGGCGGCGCCAGGTCGATCCGCAGCTCGCCGTCGACATGATCGAGCTCGTCGAGCGCGCCCGCGCGGAGCTCTCGCACGACGCGTCGCGCGACCTGAAGCTCGGCCCCGGCGGGATCCGCGAGGCGGAGTTCTTCGTGCAAATCCTGCAGCTCATCTGGGGAGGGCGGGTGCCCCGGGCGCGCGCGCAGGGCATGCTCGATGGCCTCAGGCGCCTGCGCGCGCTCGGGTACGTGACCGACCGGGAAGGGCGAGAGCTCGTGGAGGGCTACCTCGCGCTCCGGCGCGCGGAGCACGCGGTCCAGTCCGCTACCGGGCTGCAGACGCACCAGCTCCCCGACAGCGAGGCGGAGATCGAGCGCCTCGCCCGGACGCTGCGCTTCAAGGACGCCGCG
>JAICEP010000275.1 GCA_025924095.1 Sorangium sp. | reverse complement strand
AGGTGACAGGCCTCCTCCCCCGCGCGATGAAGGACGGCGACCGGTACATCGACGAAGAGCTCATGATGCGATCGCTCCAGAGCGGGACGCCCCCGCGCGAGGGGCCGCGCGGCGTTACGACAGCGTATCGCCCCGGAAACGCTGCCGAAACAGGCGCCGGGCGACCATGACGGCGTCCCCGCGGCGGCTCGCGCCGCGGGGCGACGTCCTCGTCCACGGAGGCATTCCACGTGGTGACCTCTGCCGATCTCGCCATCAAGGATCTGGGCCCCTGCCGGTACCCCTCGCCCGTCGCCGAGAAGCTCGGCGAGAAGGCCACGGTGTACGTCGGTGAGGCCGACAAGGTGCTGTTCGACGATCGCCTGTCCGCCGTCCTGGCGGGCGCCTCCGGCCCGCGGCCGCCGGCGTTCGAGCTGGCCGGGCCGCGCAACCGCGTCTTCTGGGATCCGAGGGAGATGCGCGCCGGCATCGTGACGTGCGGCGGGCTGTGCCCCGGCGTGAACAACGTCATCCGCGGGCTCGTGCTCACGATGGCGCACAGCTACGGCGTGCAGGAGATCTTCGGCTTCCGCTACGGCTACGAGGGGCTCGCGGCCCGCTTCGGGCACGCCCCGATGCGCCTGGAACCGCGCAATGTCGAGGAGATCCACCGCATGGGCGGCACCGTCCTCGGCACCTCCCGCGGCAACCAGGACCCGCACCAGATGGTCGACACGCTCGTCGCCCTCGGCATCAACGTGCTCTTCGTCGTCGGCGGAGACGGCACCCTCCGCGGCGCCATGTCGATCGTCCGGGCCATCGAGGAGCGCCGCCTGCCCATCGGGGTCATCGGCGTGCCGAAGACCATCGACAACGACATCCAGTTCATCGACCGCAGCTTCGGCTTCGAGAGCGCCTTTGCCGCCGCCGTGGACGTCATCCGCAGCGCGCACGTGGAGGCCTCGGGGGCGAAGAACGGCATCGGCCTGGTCAAGCTGATGGGCCGGCACTCGGGCTTCATCGCGTGCTCGGCGGCGCTCGCGTCGGCGGACGTGGACGTGGTGCTCATCCCCGAGGTCCACGCCGAGCTCGACGGCCCGTGCGGGCTGCTCGCGCACCTCGAGCGCCGGCTCGAGAGCCACGGCAACGCGGTGATCGTCGTGGCCGAGGGGGCGCTGCAGGAGCACTGCGCCTCGAGCGCCGAGCCGATGGCGACCGATCTCAGCGGCAACATCAGGCTGAAGGACATCGGCCTCGTGCTGCGCGATCGCATCAACGCGCATTTCCGGGCGCGCGGCGTCGAGGCGACGCTCAAGTACCTGGACCCGAGCTACCATATCCGCAGCGTCCCCGCGTCCCCCTCGGACAGCGTGTTTTGCTGGAACATGGCCAGGAACGCGGTTCATGCCGCCATGGCGGGCAACACCGAGATGCTCATCGGCCGCTGGCACGGCCGCTTCGTGCACGTGCCGATGTCCCTCGCCGTCCGCATGCGCAAGCAGGTGGAGCCGACGGACGACCTGTGGATGGCCGTCGTGGAGGCCACGGGGCAGCCGCTCTCGTTCTCGTGACCGCCGGCGCGCCCCCGGAGCGTTCGAGTGGCTCGCATCGACCGCGTCGATGGGAGCAGCGGCGCCGAGGAGCGCCCGTCCGGGAGCCCTGCCCGGCTGCGCGGGCAGCGGTCCCCTGCCCCACGCCCCCCAGGACGACCTCCTCCCGTGCCATCATGGCCGGCATGAAGCCCCTGTCGCTCTCGCAGTCCCTCGTGCTCGTCGGTCTCGCCGGTCTCGCCGGCTGTCACAAGGAAGCCCCGGCGCAGGCCCCGCCGGCGGTCGACGCGATGCCCCGGACGCAGGACCCCGCCACGACCGGCGCCCCGCCGGGCGACGGCAGCGGCGCGCCGGCCGACGGCAGCGGCGCGGCGACCGAGCCGCGATGCGAGGCGGACGCCGACTGTGTGGCGTCCTGCGCGCGGGCCGGGCAGTGCTGCGACCAGCTGTGCCCACCGTGCGACCAGGCGTTCCACCGCGACGCGCTCGCGGCGCTCCAGCAGTGGCGCGCCGCGAGCTGCGCCGCCGAGAGCTGCCCGGTCGCCAAGTGCATGGCGCCGAAGGAGGACTCGGTCGCCCGCTGCAAGGCGGGGCAGTGCGTCGTCGAGCGCGTCCCGCACGTCGAGCAGTGACCTGCCGTTGCGCGGCCGGCCGGTGAACGGCGCCGCCGAGCAGCTGACCACGGTGCGTTTCGCCACAGGCCGCACCTGCGCCCCACCGATCGAGCTCAACGCCGCCGGGCAGCCATCTCCGGCGTCCTGCGCGCCGAGGCCGCCGGTCCTGGCCCTGCGCTTGCATTGCGCAGAGCCGGGAACATCGTGATCCCGGCGGCGGACGACCCTCCAACCCGCGGCTCTCGCCGTGAAGAACAGTGGATCAGCTCTCGCCGAGATCGCAGCGGGAGGTCCCTTGGGCATCGAGATCCAGCAAGATCAGTTCAAGACCGTCGATTACGGGCTGTTCAAAGCGCGCCTCCAGCAGCACCTCACCGCGCTGGAGATGGTGCTCAGCCGGCCGGGGTTCGGCCTGGGCGACGTGACGATCGGCGCCGAGCTCGAGATGTTCCTCGTCGACCGCGAGGCGCGCCCCGTGCCCATCGGGCCGGAGATCGCGCGCGCCGCGGCGAGCCCGATGATCACGCCGGAGATGGGCGCGTTCGACATCGAGCTCAGCACGCAGGCGGTGCCGCTCGCCGGCCGGCCGCTGTCCGCCCTGCGCGAGCAGATGCGCGCGACCGTCGAGGCGATCCGCCAGCGCGCGGCCGCGCGGGGCGCGCGCGTGGTGCCGGTCAGCATCCTGCCGACCTTCCGGCGGCAGGACTTCAGCCCTGCGACGATCACGAACCTGCCCCGGTATCGCGCCCTCGCCGCGGGGCTCTGCCGGCTGCGCAAGGCGCCGTTCCACATCCAGATCGACGGGGCCGAGCCGCTCGAGCTGATGTCGGACGATCCCGCGATGGAGGCGGCGAACACCGCCTTTCAGGTCCACCTCCGGGTGACGCCCGACGCGTTCGCGCGGATGTTCAACGCGGCCATGATGATGACCGCGCCCGTGCTCGCGGCCTCGGGCAACTCTCCCACCTTCCTCGGACACCGGCTGTGGCGCGAGACGCGGGTGGCGGTGTTCAAGCAGGCCGGCGACGACCGCCCGCCGGAGCGCGACACCGACTGGAAGAAGCCGGCCCGCATCGGCTTCGGCACCGGCTGGGTGCGCGACGGCGCGGCGGAGCTCTTCATGGAGAGCGTCGCGCTGCACGAGCCCATCCTCCCCGTGTGCAGCGACGAGGACGTCATCGCCTGCGCGCGGGCCGGCGGCGTGCCAGAGCTCCACGAGCTCCGCCTGCACCACGGCACCGTCTGGAAGTGGAATCGACCGGTGTACGATCCGGCCGGCGGCGGCCACCTGCGGATCGAGCTGCGCGCCCTGCCGTCCGGGCCCACCCTCGACGACATGCTCGCGAACGCGAGCTTCCTGCTCGGGGGCATCCTCGCCCTCGCGCCCTCCGTCGGAGAGCTCCTCCCGTCGTTCCCCTTCGGCCTCGCCGCGCGGAACTTCTACCGTGCGGCGCAGTACGGCCTCGACGCCGAGCTGGTCTGGCCGGAGGGGCCGGGGGCCGCGCCGAGGGGCATCCGCGCGCGCGATCTCCTCCTCTCGCTCCTGCCGCGGGTCGAGGAGGGCCTCGCGACCGCGGGGGTCGACGGCGCGGAGGCCCGGCGCTTTCTGCAGATCTTCGAGGCGCGCGTCGAGAAGGGCGTCACCGGGGCCGCGTGGCAGCTCCGCGCGCTCGAGGCGCTGGAGCCGCGGGCCGCGTCGCGCGAGGAGGCGCTCCGGCGCATGCTCGAGCGGTACATGGCCGAGGTCGACTCCGGCGACCCCGTGCACGCCTGGGCGATCCCGGGCGCCGGCGCGACATGAGGTCGCCATGATCTGGGACGCCACACGATGGCTCGCGGAGCAGATCGACGCGCGGCTGGCCGCGCCCGGGGCGATGGACGCGGCGCGGTTCGCGTCGTTCCTCGACGGCCAGCGGAGGCTCGGGCTGGTGCACGGCGCGCGCCCGCTGTGCCGCCACCTGCGGCCCTACCTCATCGCGGCGCAGGACCACGCCGCGGTCGCGCGCGCCGCCGAGCAGATCGCCGCCGCGCTCGAGCGCGTCGCGCGGCGCGCGATCGAGGACGCCGCGCTCGCCGAGGAGCTGGGGCTCTCCGCGGACGAGCGCGCCCTCGCCGCCGTCGATCCCGGCGAGGGGCCGTTCCTCACGGTCGGGCGGCTCGACATGCTGGTCACCGAGGGCGGCTTTTCCTTCATCGAGTACAACGCCGACTCCCCCGCTGGCATCACCGACCAGCTCCTCGTCGAGCAGACGCTGATGGCGCTCCCCCACCTGGCGCCGCTCCGGGGCGGACCGGGCGTGCGCACGCCGGCGCCGCACCGGGGGCTCCTGCGCGCTCTGCGCGAGGGGTACGCCGCGTGGGGCGGGCGCGAGGCGAGGCCGACGATAGCCATCGTCGACTGGACCGCTGTCGACACCTCGGCCGAGCTGAAGGTGCTCTCCGAGCTGTTCTCGGCCGAGGGGCACCGGACGCTGATCCTCGAACCGGACCAGCTCGAGATCGACGGCGACCGCCTCTCCGCCGGCGGGGAGCGGATCGATCTCGTCTGCCGGCGCGTCATCACGCAGGAGCTCATCGAGCGGCGCGGCCTCGATCACCCGCTGATCTGCGCCTACCGGGATCGCGCGGCGTACGTCGCGAACTCGTTCCGGACCATGCCACTCAACAAGAAGGCGGCGTTCGCGGTCCTGAGCACCCCCGTGTTCTCGGACCTGTTCTCGCCCGAGCAGCGCGCGGCCATCGCGGAGCACATCCCCTGGACGCGCCGGGTGAGGGCGGGCCGGACCGAGTGGCGAGGCCGCGAGGTGGATCTCGTCGAGCTCATCCTCGGCGAGCAGGAGAGCTTCGTGCTGAAGCCGAACGACGAGTACGGCGGCAAAGGCGTGCTGCTCGGGTGGCAGACGCCCCCGGACGCGTGGAGGGAGGCTGTCCGCGGCGCCGCGGATCAGCGCGCGATCGTGCAGGAGCGCAGCCGCGCGCCCACGGCGCGCATGCCGACGTTCCAGGGCGGCGGCGTCGTCGAGGAGGAGGTCTACTTCGACCTTTGCCCCTTCGTGTTCGCCGGTCGCATGGAGGGCGCCATGGTGCGCCTATCGGCCTCGGCGGTGAGCAACGTCTCTGCGGGCGGCAGCGTCACCGGGCTCGTGATCGTTGACGATGCGCGCGCGCCACGGGAGGATATGCGCCATGTGTGAGCTCCTTGGCATGGTGTCGAACGTGGCGACGGACATCGTGTTTTCGTTCACCGGGCTCGCGCTCCGCGGCGGGCAGACGGGGCCGCACGCGGACGGCTGGGGCGTATCCCTGTATGATGGGCTCTTCGCGCGGACGTTCCTCGAGCCTCACCCCGCGTTCTCCAGCCCGCTCGCGCGGTTCATCCGCGAGAACCCGATCCACACGGCGCTCGCCATCGCGCACGTGCGCAAGATGACGCGCGGGAGAGCGGCCCTGAAGAACACGCACCCTTTCATGCGGGTGCTCCACCGGCGGCACATCGTGTTCGCGCACAACGGCACCCTGCCCACCGTCAGGGATCGAAAGCTCCACGTCGAGACGCCGGTCGGGGACACCGACAGCGAGCATGCCTTCTGCATCCTCCTCGAGGCGCTCCGGACCGCCTACGGCTCGCAGCAGTACCCGAGCGACGCGCGGGAGCTCGGGAGAACGCTCTACGAGCTGGGCAACGAGCTCGGCAGCGACGGGGTGTTCAACTTCCTGTTCGCGGACGGAGAGCACCTGTTCGCCCGCTGCGGCGACAACCTGTCCTGCATCCTCCGCCATGCCCCGTTCGGCGAGGCCACGCTCGTCGACGCCGACCTCAAGGTGAATTTCAACGACGTCCAGGGCCTGGGCCCCGACGCGCGCATGGCGGTCGTGGCCACCGAGCCGCTCACGCGCGACGAGCTCTGGCGCAAGGCGACGCCCGGCACCCTGTGGGTGTTCCGCGCCGGCGAGCTCCTGGCGTCGTTCCCCGAGACCTCCGGCCCGGTGTCGAGCGAGCTCCCGGGGGGCGCCGGGCAGGCTCCTCACGGCTGAGCTGCACGGCTGAGGTGGCCTCGGTCCGCGGCGCCGGATCGCGGTCAGCCGCGCGGGCGCGCGAACAGGCCCCGGAAGAAGTCGCCCAGCGTGTGTTCCTTGTAATCGCGGAACTCACCGGCATCGAAGTAAACGCCGCCGCAGACGCTGCAGCTCTCGTACCAGATGTGCGGCTGCTGCGGGTCGACCATGCGCACCATCGGCGTCGAGCAGCGGGCGCACGGCACCCGCCGGATCTCGTTGTTCTTCCGCCCCACCGCGGGATCGCCGGTGTCGATCTGCTGCGAGCCTTCCATGGCCCTGAGCGACTCCTTCTCACGGCTGTCGAACCAGATCCCGCCGCACGCGGAACATCGGTCGACATCGACCCCGCCGAAGGTGATGACGTCCATCGAGGCGGTGCATTTCGGGCAGTTCAAGTCGCGCTCCAGTGCGGCGGGCGCCGCGGTCTGGATCGATGCTATCAGACGGGCCGGATCGCGTGAAGAGCCGGCGTCACGTGTGGCAGTCCGGCGCGAGCCGCAGCGCTCCCGCGGCGCTATGCGGCGGGGTGTGCCAGCTTCGAGTACTTCGTGCAAAAGAACATGTACACGCCGTACGCGCACAGGCCGGCGGCGACGAGCACGAGCAGCACCGACCCGAAGGGCGACGCGGCCACGGTCGAGAGGGCCTCGCCGACGCCCTTCGACTGCCCCGGATCGTGGGCGAGCGCGGCCTGGATCAGCGCCGCGCCGATGATGCCCAGGACGACGCCGCGGGAGACGAGCCCGACCCGGGCCATGCGGAACACCCACGTGCGCTCGGGAGGGCTCATGCGCTGCGTGCTGAGGTCCCGCGCGAAACGAGACCTCATCGCCTTGCGGAGCTGCTGCACGGCGACGGCGATCACCGCGAGCCCCGCGATGCCGACCAGCACGCCCCCGAACGGCTGCTCCATCACCTTGCCAACCCAGGTGTGCGACCCGTCGCCTCCACCGCTGCCGCGGCCGAGCGCGAGCTGGAAGGCCGTGATCGCGAGGCCCGCCGAGATGACACCGCTCACGGCCCAGCCCACGCGCTCGGCCGTACCCTTCGCGTCGTGGCCGACGTGGCCCGGGTCCTTGAGCGCGAGGACCTCTCGCCACAGCGCATACCCGAGGAGCCCAATCCCCACGACGATCAGCAGCGCTTGCCCGAACGGCTGTTCGCCGAGGACCCCGACCGCCTCGTGCTCACCGGCGGCTCTCCCGCCGCCGCTGAAGGCCGCCTGGAGCGAGAGCGCACCGATCAGCACATAGACGAGCCCCTTGGCCGCGAACCCGAACCTGGCGAGGGTGCGCACCCAGCCGCTATTTTCAGGTTGAGTGAATATATTCGGCCGCACCGGAATTTCCATGGCTTCAGCTCTCCTGAGCGAGCCTGGTGCAGCGGGTATGCCACCGGGCGAGGGGGGCGCATCGTGCTCCCGGCGCGGCGCGCATCGTGCGGTGTGGGGCGCGCCGCCACGCCTCGGCTCCAGAGTGCCTCACGCCCCTCGACGAGCGTCGGAAACGTGCTTCGCCGCGCACCTCGGACTTCGCGCATCCGGCGCAGCGGGCCCGGGGCGCCAGGGCGGGTGACCGCACACGCCCTCTCGCGATTGCGGGAATTTCCGGTGCGAACCGGAGCGCTGGATGGATCGGAGTCCCCTCCATGCCTGCAAACGATCCTGTGCCACCCTGGTCCGCGCTGGATCGTCCAGGGTCCACGACGCGGGGCCGAGCATTGACACCCCTTCCTGTTTGGCGTCTTCTCGCGCCCGATCCCCTGCCACGCGGGCTGCCCCGGCCTCCTCGCCGGCACTCTCCGCCTCCCCTGTTGCAGCTTTCGGCCCCTCGATGACCCAGACATCCCCCGACGTCGTGCCCGAGCCTACGCCTGACGAGCGGCCGCCCGCCGGCGCGCCCCCGCCTCTGGCCGTGCCCTCGCCGTGGGGCGCGCGCGCCGCTGCTCTCCGGGCGCGCGTCCTGCCGTGGATCGAGCGCCTCCCGCGCGCCGCCGTCGTGTTCCTGCGCGTGGTCGTCGCGCTGGCCGCGGCGGGCGCGATCGGCGCCTACCTCGTGCTCGGGATCATCCATCTTCGTTACCCGTTCGAGCTCGAGTGGATGGAGGGTGGCATGCTGGACGAGGTGCGCCGCGCGCTCGCCGGGCAGAAGCTCTATGTGAAGCCGACGGTCGAGTACGTCCCTTTCCTGTACGCGCCGCTCTACTTCTATGTTGCCGCCGCGTTCTCGAAGGTGCTCGGCCTGGGCTTCTTCTCGGCGCGGCTTGTCTCGTATCTCGCCTCGGTCGCGGCCATCGCGCTCGTCGCGCGCTTCGTCCACCGCGAGACCGGCGGCAAGCTCGCCGCCCTCCTCGCGGCCGGCGTCTTCGCGGCCACGTATCATCTCGCGAGCGGCTTCCACGACATTGCGCGGGTCGACTCGCTCTTCGTGCTCCTGCTCCTCGCGGCGCTCCACGTCGTGCGCTTTCGCCGCTCCGTGAAATCTGCCGTGGCGGCCGCGTTCCTCTTCACGCTGGCGCTGCTCACGAAGCAGTCGGCGTCGGTGATCTTCCTGCCTGTCGCGGCGTACCTCGTGCTCGCCGATCGGAGGCGCGGCCTCGTCTTCGCCGCGTCGGGCGCTGCGATGATGGTGGGCAGCGTCTTTGTGCTCGACCGGATCCACGACGGCTGGTTCTGGTACTTCGTCTTCTGGCTCCCGCGCCAGCACCCCTGGGTATCGCGGATGTGGGTCGACTTCTGGATCGACGATCTGATGCGGCCGCTCTCGGTGAGCTGCCTTTTCGCGCTCTTCTACGTGTTGATCGATCGCCGGGTCATCTCGTCGAGCGACGCGCGCCAGGCGGAGCCGGGCGACGCGCATCGCGGCGCGGCGCCGGTAGACGCCCAGACCTCTGACCCCGACGCCGCCGTCCCCACCCGGCCGGCTCAAGCCGTCACCTTTGCGATCACGCTCCAGGACGGCCGGTACTTCTATCTCTTCGTGGCGGCGGGGATGCTCGGCGCCTCCTGGGCGGGGCGGCTGCACATGGGCGGCTGGCCCAACGTCATCATGCCGGGCTTCGCGATCCTCGCGATCCATTTCGGCCTGGGCATCCAGGCCGCGCTCGACGCCGCTGCCGGGCTCGTGGCGTCCCGGCGACACCGCATCGAGGTCTTTCTCTTCGCCGTGGCAGCCCTCCAATTCGCCTGCCTTGCCT
>JAICEP010000274.1 GCA_025924095.1 Sorangium sp. | reverse complement strand
GCCGAGCGTCTTCAGCTCGTGGATCTCGAGGTCGATCAGCTCGGGCTCCTGCTCGTGGACGAACAGCGGATCAAAAGGGTTGATGTCGAGGAGCGCGTCGATGAAGGGGATGTCAATCGTGAAGTTGTTTTCGACAGGATGACAGGATCCGCAAGAGCGGCCGTTGCCCTCGAAAGTTTCGCGAAAGAAGATATCAGCGCCTGCGCAAATTTCGCTGGTCACGAGCCCGGCGACCACGCGAGGGTCGTCTTCGCAAGCAGCGAGCCTGTCCTCGGCGTTGAGCGCGCTCGACACGGCGGCATGGCGCTCGCCCTCCGCCCGGGGAGCGCACGAGGCGAGGGCGACGAGGGCGACGAGCGGAGCGAGGATCGAGGAACTCCGATTCGGACTTGGCATGGCGCGCTCTCTTCCTGTGACCGTTGTTCCATACAGCTGCCGAAACGCTACGTTCATGGGTGCCGCGCGCCGCTCGGCGGGCAGCACCGGGGAAACGCGGTGGAAACCGGCTCGGCTGGCCTCGGCTGGAGTCGACCGTCAGCGCGACTCGGGCCGGCCATGCGGGCTCATCCGTAAACGGGATGGCCAATCCAGGTCATCCATGCCGCCTTCGAGGCAACCCGGCGACCCGTGGTCCGCTCCATGCAACAAAGGCACTCTGGCCGCTCCGTGGCCGGCTGCTCGACCTGCAACAGGGTTGCGATCGCGGGCGAAGCGGGCGCGAGGACGGTCCGGGGGCCGGGCTCCTGGTCGTGCTCGGGAAGATCGAAGCGAGACATGGGCACGACGACCGGCGGCATCCGCCCCGCCGCTCCCTCGGCGGGGTCAGCGACCGTGCCGGTTCAGTGGAAAACGTCTAGACCGGCCCATGGCGCGCCTCCAACTCATTCGTAGCATGGGCCCCATGCATCCCGTGCATCTTGCCTCGATCGACCTGAACCTGCTCGTCGTCTTCGACGCCCTCCTGGCGGAGGGGAGCGTCACGCGCGCCGCGGCGCGCGTCGGGCTGAGCCAGTCGGCCATGAGCCACGCCCTCGGGCGCCTCCGCGCGCTGATCGACGATCCCGTCCTCGTGCGCACGCCGAGGGGGATGATCCCGACGCCGCGCGCGCAGGAGCTCATCGGCCCCATCCGCGCGGCCCTCGCCCAGATCGAGGCGACGGTCGCGCACAGCCCCCGCTTCGACCCCGCCACGGCGCGCCGCTCGTTCGCGGTCGCCACGGTCGATTACGTGGAGCTCATCCTGCTGCCCCGGCTCGTGCAAAAGCTCTTCTCCGACGCGCCCTTCGTCGACCTGATCGCGCGCCCCTACGACGGCGAGATGTGGAGCTCCATGGAGACCGGCAAGGTCGACCTGGCGATCGGCCTGCTCCCCACCGTGCCCGCCGGTTTCTACCGGCAAAGGCTCATCGAGGAGCACTACATGTGCGTGGTGCGGAAGAATCATCCCGTGGTGGGCAGCAAGCTCACCCTCAAGAGCTACACGAGCTTACCTCACGCGCTCATCAGCCCGCGCGGCGACGGCGGGGGCCGGGTGGACGAGGTCCTCGCGGAGCGGGGGCTCTCGCGCCGTGTGGCGCTGCAGATCCCCCACTTCCTCGTGGCGGCGCACATCGTTGCCCAGACCGATCTCGTGCTGACCGTGCCGGCGCGCATCGCGCGCGTGTTCGCAGAGATGGAGTCGCTGCGCATCATGAAGCCGCCCGTGGAGCTCGGCGGCTTCTCGCTGGATCAGGTGTGGCACGAGCGGCAGGCGAAGGACCCGGCGCACATCTGGCTGAGAGGGATCTTCGCGGAGATCGCCCGTGACAGCTGACGTGCCCTCCGGCGGCCCGCCGCGGTCGGGCCTCCCGGGAGAGAGGTCGACGAGGCGATGGGCGGAGGTATGAACCGGTTAAGTTCTTTTCCCCTTCCCTCGGCCTGCCCGTTCAGGTCTGGCCGCCGGGCGCGGCGATGAGCTCGACGCCCTCGGTCTCGGCGAGCTGCCGGTGGAGCGCGGTCAGGCGGGCGGTGACCGGGCCGCGCTCGCCGCGGCCGATCGCGCGCCCGTCGAGGCTGCGCATCGCGATCACGCCGGCGCCGGTGCCCGTCATGAACGCCTCGTCGGCGGCGAAGAAGTCGAGCCGGCCGAGCGAGCGCTCCACGACGGTGAGCCCGAGGCCGCGCGCGAGCTCCATCACGGCCGCGCGGTTGATGCCCTCGAGGCAGCCGTCGGTGGCGGGCGGCGTCGCGAGCACGTCGCCGCGGAGCGCGAACACGTTGGCCACGCTGGCCTCGGCCACGTGGCCGCGCGCGTTCAGGAGCAGCGCGTCGTCGGCGCCGCGCTGCCTGGCCTCGAGCTTCGCGAGGGCGGAGCCCAGGTAGTTCAGGCTCTTGATCCGCATGTCGAGCGCGTCCGCGTCCGGCCGGCGGTGGCTCGACGTGATGAGCTCGAGGCCGCGCCGCCGCTGCTCGTCGTCGAAGAGGCGGATGGACCCCACGATGCAGAACAGCCCCGGCCGCTCGCAGGTGGTCGGGTCGACGCCGAGCGGGCCCACGCCGCGCGTCACCACGAGGCGGACGTAGGCCTCGCGCTCGGCGTGGGCGCGCGCGGTCTCCTCGACGATCGCGCGGAGCCCATCGAGCGGGCGCGGCAGCGCGAGGCCGAGCGCCTTCGCGCCGGCCGCGAGCCGCGCGAGGTGGCGCTCGATCCGGAAGAGCCGCCCCGCGGCGACGCGCATGCCCTCGAAGATGCCGTCGCCGTAGAGCAGCCCGTGATCGGTCACGTTCACGGTCGCGTCCTTCGCGTCGACGATTCGCCCATCGATCCATGTCTTCATGCCGTTCACCTCCTGCTGTCTCCCTGGAGAGCGCGCGCGACGCGCTCGGCGGCGTCGCGCGTGTGGCGCACCGCGGCGTCGTGACGATCGCCGCGCAGGCTCTGGGCGGCGGCGGCGCAGGCGATGCAGCCGTGCAAGCTGCCGCGCGCGAGCACCGGCGCCGCGATGACGGTGAGCCCGTCGATCCACTCGCCCTCGTTGACGTCGTAGCCGCGCCTGGCGGCGCGCTGCGCGGCGGGGCTCGCGCAGGGGGCGCCCACGAGCTCCGGCGCGTGCGCGAGGTAGAGCCGGCCGCTCGCGGTGACGTCGACGGGGACCTCGGCCCCGACCGTCGGCGCCGCGCGCAGGAGCCCCGTGCCCTCCGCCTTGTCGAGCACGACGAGCCGCCCCGCGCGCGCGGCGACGAGGAAGAACGTCTCGCCGAAGGCGCGCGCCGCCCGCTCGAGCTCGGGCTTCGCGACGCGCGCGACGGGGTCGAGCCCCTGCGCGCCGAGCCCGAGGCGGATGAGGCCGACGCCGAGCCGGTAGCGCCCCTCCCCGTCCTGCTCGACAAGCGCGTGCGCGGCGAGCGACGCGAGCAGCCGGTGCAGCGTCGCCTTGGGCATGCGGAGGCGCGCCGCGAGCTCCGCCAGCGAGGCGCTGCCGCCCCCCTCGCGCAGCGCCTCGAGGGCGCGCACCGCCTTGTCGACCGTTCCAGAGCGTTCCATTATCCGGAATGAAGTTCCGATAATTGGTTTACTCCGATCCAGGGCTGCAGTCCAGGGCGCGCCGTCCTCGCGCCGTGGCGACGCGCGGGGGAGAGCGGGCGAGGGGCGCGCTCTCCTCGGGGGCTAGGCTCGCCGCGGCTTCGACGATGCGGACCGCGCGACCTCGACGATCTTGCCGCGCACGAACCGGCACGCGTCGTCGTCGTCGGTGCTCGACGGCCACACGAGCTCCGTCGGCGTGCCCTCGATCGCGAACGGCAGCGGGCGCGTGGCGAGGTGCCGCCGGGTCTCGCGGATGTACGCGGCGATGTTGGTGGGGACGGTGGCGACAAGGGCGCTGCCGTCCAGCAGCGCGCCGAGGTTCGCGAACGTCGAGACCGAGCAGCGGACCTTGCGCGAGCGCTGCACCACGTCCTCGACGATGCCGCGCAGGTCGCCGTTGTAGCTGACGATCACGTGATCGAGCGCGAAGTAGTCCTCCGTGGTCAGCGTGCGGCGCAGGCGCGTGTGGCGCGGGTCGAACAGACACACGAAGCCGCCGCAGTACAGCGCCTGGCGGCGCACGGTCGCGGGCAGGTCGTCGGCGACGGTGACCGCGGCGTCGAGGCCGCCCGCGAGCGCCGCTGCGATCGTGCGGAACTGCACCGGCACGGCGATCACGCGCATTCGCGGCGCCTCGGGCGCGAGGGCGCGGAGCAGCGCGGGCAGCAGCCAGAACTCGGCTGTATCGGACAGGCCGAGGCGCAATGTGCGCTCGCTGGTCGCCGGGTTCCATTGCGGCTCGTTGAGCGCGGCGTCGACGATCGCCTGGAGGTGGGGCACCAGCGTCGCGCGCAGCCGCTCGCCCCGGCCGGTGAGCGCGAGGCCGCGCCCGCGCCGCACGAACAGCGGAGCCCCGACGGCGGTGGCCAGCCTGCGCAGCGCCGCGCTGACCGCCGGCTGGGTGAGGTAGAGCCGGCCCGCCGCCGCGGTGACGCTGCCCGTGTCCGCGACCACCGCGAACACGCGCAGGAGGTTGAGGTCGAGGTCTCTCCCATAACTGGGGTTCATAGGACTCATATATCCTATTCACTGGCATGGTGGGGTGCGCGGGCGCATGGTCACGACAGGACGAGTCGCGTTCAGCCCGGGCCGGGGGATCTGGGCGCCTGTCGCGAGGAGATCACCATGCAGGACAAGACGAGTCGACCATCGCCGCTTCGTGGAGCCCAATCGAAGCAGGAGACCGCCGGCGAGCCGAACACCGGCGGCGGGCTGCTGGCGGCCCACCTCCTCACCCGACGTCAGTTCACCGCGGGCTCGATCGCCGTGGCCAGCGGGCTGTCGGCGCTCGGGAGCGCTTGCACGGGATGCGACACGCCGGCGAGGAGCGCGGACACATCCGTCCGGCTCCACGTCAACGGCACGAGGGCCGAGGTCGACATCGACCTGCGCTCGTCTCTGCTGGATGTGCTCCGCGAGCAGCTGCAGTTGACCGGCGCCAAGAAGGGCTGCGACCACGGTCAGTGCGGAGCGTGCACCGTGCACCTCGACGGCCGTCGTGTCGCGTCCTGCCTCACCCCCGCCGTGCAGGCCGACGGCCGGGAGATCACGACGATCGAGGGGCTATCGCCGGAGGGCGGGCCGCTGCATCCCATGCAGCAGGCCTTCATCGATCAGGATGCGCTCCAGTGCGGATATTGCACGCCCGGCCAGATCATGGCGGCGGTGGCCTGTGTCCGCGAGGGCAACGCCGGGTCCGCGGAGCAGATACGAGAATACATGAGCGGCAACCTGTGTCGATGCGGCGCTTATGCCGGCATCCTCGCTGCGATCCAGCAAGCCGCGCCGGAGATCGGAGGGACCTGATCCATGCAAAGCTTCACGTACATACGGCCGTCGACGCCGGCGGAGGCGATCGCGGCCATGGCCGGCGGCGGCCCCGGAACCCGGTTCCTGGCGGGAGGGACCACGCTCTACGATCTCATGAAGCTGGGCGTCGAGGGTCCTCTCAGGGTGATCGACATCACCCGCCTCGACGCGCTCGCGCGCTTCGACACCTCCGGCCCGCACGAGCTCGTCTTCGGGGCGCTGGCCCGGATGAGCGATGTGGCCGCCGATCGCCGGCTGAAGGAGGACTACCCCGCGCTGTCGGAGGCGATGTGGAAGGCCGCCTCGCAGCAGCTGCGCAACATGGCGCGGGTGGGCGGCAACCTGCTGCAGCGGACCCGCTGCGCCTATTTCCGTGGTGGAGCGCCGTTTGCCTGCAACAAGCGGGAGCCCGGCAGCGGATGCGCGGCGCGGGATGGCATGGATCGCGGCAACGCGCTCCTCGGCGCGAGCGACGCCTGCGCCGCGGTGTATCCGGGGGACTGGGCCGTCGCGCTCGTGGCGTTCGACGCGGTGGTGGACACGCTGAGCCCGCGCGGCGAGCGCTCCATCCCCCTGGCGGAGCTGCATCGGGAGCCGGGCTCCACGCCGGAGGTCGAGACGACGCTGGCCCCTGACGAGCTGATCGTACGCATTCGCGTGCCGAGGTCCGGGGCGGGCCGCGGGTCGACCTATCACAAGATACGCGACCGCGAATCCTACGCGTTCGCGCTCACGTCGGCGGCCGTCGCCGTCCGGCTCAGCGCCGGTGTGGTCGCTGAAGCCCGGGTCGCCCTCGGCGGCGTCGCGACCCGGCCCTGGCGGTCGCCGGAGGCCGAGAACGTATTGCTCGGTCAGCCGCTCACCGAGGACGTCGCGCAGAGCGCTGGCCAGGCCGCGTTCGCGGCCGCGAGCCCGGGCGTCCACAACGCCTTCAAGGTCGAGCTGGGGGCGCAAACGATCACGGACGCCTTGATGATCGCACGACAGAGGGCAGAACAGCCATGAGCCATCCGGATATCCCCAGGGTCGACGCGCGCGAGAAGGTGCGCGGCGCGACCCAGTATACCGCCGATCACGCCCTCCCCGGGCTCGCCCACGGGATGCTGGCGGTGGCGACGATCGGCCGCGGTCGCATCCTGAGCCTCGATACGGACGCGGCCCGCCGCGTCCCTGGCGTGCGGATGGTCCTGACGCACCTCGACACGGTGGGCCTGCAGTCGGCCGGGTTCCTGCTCGGCGGCGGCTACGGTTTTCAGAGCCTGCAGCCCCTGCTCGGCGCGGCGATCGCCTACCGCGGCCAGCCGATCGCGCTTGTGGTGGCCGATACGCTGGAGGCGGCGAGGGAGGCCGCGGCGCTCGTCCGCGCCACCTATGAGCAGGACGCCATCAGCGTGACGCTCGACGCGCCGGGCGCGGAGATCCTCGCGCAAGCGGACTCCCCCTTGCCAAAGCCCGCCTTCGCGGATCGGGTCGCCGGCGACGCGGACGGCGCCCTGTCGGCGGCCGCGACGCGCGTGGACGCGACGTTTCAAGGCCCTCCCCAGCACCAGAACCCGATGGAGCTCCTGGCCACCGTGGCGGAGTGGTCGCGGGGGGAGCTCACGATCCGAGAATCGACGCAGAACGCCGAGGCGCTCAGGCACGGCCTGGCCAAGGTGTTCGGGCTGGCCCCGGACAGGATCCGGGTGCTCTCGCCCACGGCCGGCGGCGGCTTCGGTCAGAGAAACTCGTTGCAGGCACACACAGCGCTTGTCGCGCTGGCCGCTCGCGAGCTCGGCCGTCCGGTCAAGCTGGTGGTCCCCAGGGCGCAGATCTTCAACAATGCGAGCTTCCGCCCCGCCAGCCGCCATACGGTGCGGCTCGGGGCCGATGCGTCGGGGCGCATGGTGGCCGCCGTGCATGAGATTGACCACCAGACCTCGCGCCATGACCTCTTCCCGCTCTCCTACGCGGATCTGACCGCGCGCCTGTACGGCATCGCGAATTTCCGCGGCCGCGAGCGCCTTGTCCGCAACGACATCCAGACGCCGGGCTTCGCGCGCGCCCCGTTCGAGCACATCGCCGCGTGCGCCTTCGAGACCGCCGTCGACGAGCTGGCGTATGCGCTCGGCCGTGATCCGGTCGCGTTCCGCGTCGCCAACGACGCAGCGACAGACCCGCTGACCGGCCGGCCGTTTTCGTCCCGGCACGTCGTGGCGTGCCTCGAGCGGGGCGCCGAGCGGTTTGGCTGGGAGAGGAGAACGCAGGCGCCGGGCTCGATGCGCCTGGCCGACGGCACGCTCGTCGGGTGGGGTGTCGCGCTCGGGGCGTACAAGGCGGCGACCGCGCCGGCCATCGCGATGCTGCGTGTGACCGATGCGGGCGAGATCTTCGTGAGCGTCGGCGGGCACGAGATGGGCCAGGGGATCCGCACGGCCATCGCCTCCACGGTCGCGGTGGATCTCGGCGTTCCGGCCGAGGCGGTGAACATCCTCGTCGGGAACACGGGCAGCGTGCCCCAGCACCTCACCGCGGGCTCGTGGGGGGCCGCCACGGCCCTGCCCGCGGTGCACAAGGCAGCCTTGAACATGCTGCGGGAGCTGGAGCGACTGGCAGGCAACGGACCGGCCAACCGCACCTTCCAGCAGATCCTGCGTGACGCCGGCAGGTCGCACGTCGATGTCGAGGCGCGCCACCATGCGCCCGGCCAGCCCGACGCGATCTTCGACCGTGTCGCCCAGGGGCTCCCCGCGGCCGCCGGCCCGGCCTATCCCGACTTTGTCTCCATGAGCTTTTGCGCCCAGTTCGTCGAGGTGCGGATCGAGCCACGCACCCGGCGGATCCGCGTGCCACGCGTGGTGAGCGTCGTCGACTGTGGCCGGGTCGTCAGCCCCCGCACGGCGCGCAGCCAGGTGCTCGGCGGCGTGGTCTGGGGGATCGGCGCGGCGCTGCGCGAGGTGAGCGAGGTGGACCCCCGGTACGGCGGGTTCGTGAACGCCGACCTCGCGGAGTACGTGATCCCCGTCAACGCGGACATCGGGACGATCGAGGCGGAGTTCATCGACGAGCCGGACCCCCTCATCAACAGCATGGGCGTCAAGGGTCTCGGCGAGGTGGTGATGGTCGGCGTGGCGCCCGCGATCGTCAACGCCATCCATCACGCGACCGGGCGCCGCCTCCGCCATTTGCCGGTCCGGGTCGAGGACGTGCTGTAACCCCGCGGCGATCGCTCGGCGTCGAGGGCGCACGGCGCCACGCGCGAGGTCCGAAGGTCGATTCGAATCCATGGGAGAGACCCCCGATGAACGAAGCACAAGCCGTCATCTCGCTGTGGTCGGAGGCCGTTCGCGACGGCAAGGATGCGGTGCTGGCCACGGTGGTGCGCGTGGAGGGCTCGGCCTATCGACGCCCCGGCGCGCGCATGCTGCTCGTCGAGGACGGGCGCCGCGTCGGCTCGGTGAGCGGCGGCTGCCTGGAGGGCGACGTGGCGCGCAAGGCGTGGTGGTTGACCGGCAATGGGAGCCCCGCCCTCGTCCGATACAGCACGCGCGAGGAGGAGGAGGGGGAGCGCCCCTATGACCTGGGCTGCGAGGGGGTGATTCACGTGCTGCTCGAGCGGTTGCGCCACGAGGAGGAGCCGGTCGAGCCGATCCATTTCCTTGCCTCGTGCGTGACGCGCCGGCGCGCGGGGGTGCTCGCCACCGTGATCGGCTCGCTCGACCCCTCGCGGGCGCGCGTCGGGGACCGCGTGACCCTCGATGCGGACGGCCACCTCGGCGGCCGGTTGCCGGACGCCGCGCTGGCGCGAAGCATCGCCGCGCGCGCCGCGGACTGCCTGCGGCGAGGAGCCTCCGAACAGGTGGCGTTCGGGGGCGCGCGCGTGCGGGTCGACGTCTTCCTCGAGGTGGTGCGCCCGCCGCGCTCTCTCGTCGTGTTCGGCGGCGGCCACGACGCGGTTCCGCTCGTGCGTCTCGCCAAGGAGCTCGGGTGGCACGTGACCGTGGCGGACGCTCGGGCCCATTACGCCCGCCGGGATCGTTTCCCCGTCGCCGACGAGGT
>JAICEP010000273.1 GCA_025924095.1 Sorangium sp. | reverse complement strand
TCGCGGACGACCTCTACGTGGCCCTGCACGAGGCCGATCTCGACGATTACGCCGCCATGACCCTGGAGGCGCTGCCGGACGCGCCCCACGCCTTCCGGAGCGCGCTCGTGCCGGCGCAGAGCGGCCCGGAGAGCACCGCCGTCAAGGCGCGGGTCACGCTGCCCTTCGAGACGCCGTGGCGCACCCTGACCGTCGGCACCGGCGCGGGGCGCCTCATGGAGTCGCACCTGATCCTCAACCTCAACGACCCGTGCGCCATCTGCGATGGCGACCTGTCCTGGCTGCGGCCGGGCAAGTACATGGGCGTCTGGTGGGAGATCCACAAGGGCCTGTCGACCTGGGAGCCGGGCGAGCACGTCGGCGCCACGACCGAGAACACGCAGCGCCTCATGGACTTCGCGGGCGAGCACGGCATCCCGTACGTCCTCGCCGAGGGCTGGAACCAGGGCTGGGACGGCGGCTGGACCGACATGGATTACACCGCGCCGAACGACCGCTTCGACCTCGAGGAGGTCGTCGCGTACGGGGCGGCGCGCGGGGTCGGCTTCGTCGCGCACATGGAGACCGGCGCCAACGTCGACGGCTTCGAGGACCAGCTGGACGAGGCGTTCGCGCTCTACGAGTCGCTCGGCATCCACGCCATCAAGACAGGATACGTCGGCGACATCCCGGGCCATCACCACTACAGCCAGCGCATGGTGAGCCATTACGCCGAGGTGGCGAGGCGGGCCGCGGACCACGGGATCATGGTCAACGCGCACGAGCCCATCAAGCCGACCGGGGAGGAGCGCACGTATCCCAACTTCATGAGCCGCGAGGGGGTGCGCGGCATGGAGTACGAGGCGTGGAGCGACGGCAACCCCGCCTCGCACACGCTGACGATCCCCTTCACCCGCATGCTCGGGGGCCCGGTCGACTACAACCCCGGGATCTTCGAGATCCTGTGGGCGCCGGAGAAGATCCCCGAGAGCCCCTTCGCCGGGAACCCGCCCGCCCGGGTGCACACGACGCGCGCGCACCAGCTCGCCCTCTACGTCATCCTGCTCAGCGGGCTGCAGATGGTGACCGACATCCCCGAGCACTACGAGGGGCAGCCCGAGCTCGCCTTCATCGAGCAGGTCCCGGTGACCTGGGACGAGACCCGCGTGCTGAACGCCGCGATCGGCGAGCACACGACCGTCGCGCGCCGGAGCGGGAACACCTGGTATCTCGGGAGCGGCACCGACAGCACCGCGCGCGCGCTCCGGATCCCGCTCGACTTCCTCGGCGAGGGGGCCTTCGTCGCCGAGACGTACACGGACGACGCCGAGGCCGACTACGACACGCGCCCGACCGTGGTCGCCCGGAGCCGGTTCCTTGTCACGCCCGCCGACACGCTGGCCGCGGCCTGGGCGGCGGGCGGCGGCCAGGCGGTCCGCCTCCGCCCGGCGACCCCCGAGGACACGGCGAGCCTCGAGGTCTACCGGGAGCCGAGCTACGTGGTCGAGGACGTGGCGCTGCCGGCGGGGGTCGTCGAAGGCGACTTCGTCGCGGTGACCGCCGAGGTGACCAACCTGGGCAACCTCGTCGGCGGCGACACGGTCGCCCTCACCGTGGACGGCGCCCCGGTCGACGCGCGCTTCCTCCGGATCAACGCCGACGCGACGGCGACGGTCGCCTTCGAGATCCGGCTCTCCGCGCGCGGGACGGCCAGCGTGGCCGTGGGCGACGCCGCGCCCGTGACCGTGACGGTCATCCCGCGGGAGGAGGCGCCCCCGCCGCCGGCCGACCTGCGCGTCACGGACACGAGCGCCGCGTCGATCGACCTGGCCTGGGCGTCGGTGCCCGGGGCGGTCGCGTACCGCATCTACCGGCACCTCCCCGGCGGGCTCTACGGCGGGACCCCGCACGCCGAGGTCGACGGCGCGCTCACGACGTTCGCGGACGCCGGGCTGACCGCCCACCAGACCTATTTCTACATCGTCCGCGCCGTCCACGCGGACGGCACCGAGTCGCCGGCGTCGAACGAGATCGCGCAGGCGGCGACGCCCCGGCGGGTGCCTGTCACGTTCCGCGTCTGGGCTCCGCCGGAGACGCCGTCCCTGGACGCGATCTACGTGCCCGGCAGCATCGACGCGCTCGGCCCGTGGGACCCGGGCCTCGTGCCGATGACGCGCGTGGGCGGCGGGATCTGGGAGACCACGGTCGAGATCCCCGAGGGGACCGAGCTCCAGTACAAGTACGCGCGCGGCGCCTGGGAGCGCGTGGAGTGGTGGGGGAGCATCACCGGGGTCAGGAACCGCGCCGTCGCGATCCCGCTCGGCGGCGGCGCCCGGACCGTCGACAACACCTCCACGGCGTGGGACGACGGCGCGGTCGCCGACATCGAGAAGGGCGTGCGCTTCTGGCGGGATCCGCTCGTGTCCGGCACGGCGCCCGCGGACGGCGCCGTGGTCGCGGCGACGCCCGCGATCGAGGTCGGCTTCTCGCGCGACGTCGATCCGCAGGGCGCGAGCGGCTACGACGGCTCGGTGCAGGTGGCGCGCGACGGCGAGCCGGTCGCGGGCGCCGTGGCCGAGACCGCGCCGGGCCTCCTGATCTTCACGCCCGCGGAGCCGCTCGCGCCGGGCGCCTACGAGGTGGTGGTGGCCGACGTGAAGAGCGCCCTCGACCTGGACAGCGTGTCGATGCAGGCGCCGTACGTCTTCGGTTTCACGGTAGAATGACCATCTCACGGTGAGACTCCGCTCGCCGCGCCGCCCCTCCGGAGATCCGCATGCAGGCCCAACCCGCGTCGCCCGAAGAGCTCCTCGCCTCCCTCGCCGAGGCCGCACAGGAGCTGCTGTTCCCCAGCGAGTCCGATCACCCGCTGGAGCCGTTCCGATCGCGCGGGGACGCGTCGTCGCCGGACGCGCTGCTCGCGGCCGAGGGCCTCGCCGCGGAGACGCCGGTCGAGGTCACGACCGCGGGCGACTTCTTCGCGCCCGTGATCGAGCCGCCCGAGGACGCGGGCGAGGCGGCGCTGGCCGAGGCCGAGCGGTACCGGCGGCTCGCGGAGCTCCTGGAGCGCCACCTGACCGACCTTCGCGTCTACCGCGTGGGGCGCGTCGCGATCGACGTCTACGTCCTCGGCCGCCACCCGTCGGGCGCGTGGCTCGGGCTCAAGACGAAGGTCGTCGAGACGTGATCGACGGCGGGCGCGCCGCTCAGCGGCCGCCTGCGGGCCCGTCGTCGGTGCGCGCCTCGAGCGTGCGCTGCAGCGCCTCGGGGAGGGCGGTCAGCATGTCGTAGCCCGCGCGCCGCTCGATCTCGTCGACCGTCGTGCGGTACTGACCCCAGCCCTGCTCCAGGATCCCCGTCTCGTTCGGCATCACCGCCGCGATGACCCGCGTCGCCGGCCCGATGTCGTCCGGCCCCTGGCCCGGCTCGAGGACCACGGCGATCTTGAAGAACGCCTCCGGCACGGTGACGCCCTTGCCGAGGGTGGCCGCGCGCCCGCGCTCGTCGAAGAGGCCGCCGGCGATCACGAACAGCACGCGCCGCTCCTTCTGCGCGAGCTCCTGGCACGCCTCCTCGAGCCGGAGCCACGGACCGGCGTTGAGCTCGTGCCGCTGCGGCAGGATGTTCGTGAGGAGGAACGTCGCCTTGTTGTCGTCGGGGGTTCGCGTCCGCTCCTCGGAGCGGACCATGTGGCCGCGATCGAAGCCCGAGCCGGTGTAGTCGTCGTGCTGCACGCGGTACCACCCGTCCGGCAGCGCCGCGTCGGCGAGGAACTTGCCCCGATGGCGGGGCGTGTCGCCGAACGAGGCGGCGTCGAGCCGCCAGCTGACCCAGTTCGCCACGTTCCTGGAGCGGTTGTACGAGAGGGCATACTGGGGCTTGATCATCAGGTGATCGTCGGCCGCCGGCGCCTCGGCCCGGGCGGCCCGCGCCCCCGTGCGGGCCGGCACGCCGAGCTCGAGATGGGCGCTCTGCGCCGGCGGCCGCGGCGAGGGCGCGCCCTTCGGCGGAGCGCCCTTCGGCGGCGAAGGATCGGTGGATCGGCCCGGCGAGGGGGATGGCCTGGAGGAGGGGCGGTCCTGGCCGAAGTCCAGTCCGAGCCCCTCGAGCCCGCGCTCCAGGCCGCACTTGACCCCCGCCGCGCTGAGCCCGGTCACGACGAGCGCGACGAGCGCGCGCGAACCCCAGGACTTTCGTTGTCGCCTCTTCGAGCCCACGTGAGCGCTTCCGGCTATCTACGGTAGCGATGGCACCAGCGTCCAGCTCGATGCGCGGCCGGTGCCGGGCGATCGCGGCGTCCGCGGCGGCCGGCGCGCTCCTCGCCCTGGCCGACGGCGACGCCAGGGCGGAGCCCGCTCAGCGGCAAGCAGCCCCCGCGGCGGCGGCGCAGGCCCCCGCGGCGGCGGCGCAGGCCGCTCAGGTCACGATGCCATCGCCCATCGACCCCACCGACCCGCCCTACCCGCCCGGCGGCGCCGGCGATGCGACCGTGGTGCTCCGCCTCACGGTGCACGCCGACGGGACGGTGGGCGCGGTCGAGGTGGAGGGCGAGGAGCCCTTCGCGAGCGCAGCGGCGCGCGCGGCGGCGTCGTGGCGGTTCGAGCCCGCCCGCCGCGACGGGCGGCCCATCGGCGCGCGCATCCTGTTCCGCGTGACGTTCCGCGATCCCCGCCACGCCGTGCCCGCCACACCCGCCGCGCCTCGGCCGGCGCCCGCTGGGCCTGCGCCGCCCCTGGAGAGCGCCGCGCCGGCGCCACCCCCGCCGCCGGCCCCGCCGAAGCCCATCGACGTCGTGGTGGTGGGCGAGCGCGCGGCGCCGATGACGACCTCGATGACGCGCGAGGAGGTGCGCCAGATGCCCGGCGCGTTCGGCGACCCGTTCCGCGCGGTCGAGGCGATGCCCGGCGTGACGCCCATCGCCTCCGGCGTGCCGTACTTCTTCGTGCGCGGCGCGCCGCCGGGCAACGTCGGCTACTTCGTCGACGGCGTGCGCGTCCCGCTGCTCTACCACGTGGCGCTCGGCCCCAGCGTGATCCACCCGGCGCTCGTCGAGCGGGTCGATCTCTACCCGGGCGGCTTCCCGGCGCGCTTCGGGCGCTACACCGGCGGCGTCATCGCCGGCGAGACGCGGGAGCCGTCGCGCCTGTTCCACGGCGAGGCCAACGTCCGGCTGTTCGACGCGGGCGCCATGGTGGAGGCGCCCTGGGCCGACGGCCGTGGCACCGCGCTCGTCGGCGGCCGCTACGCGTACCCGGGCGCGCTCCTCTCGCTCTTCTCGCCCGGCGTGGAGCTCGGGTACTGGGACTACCAGGCGCGCGCCACCTACGATTTCTCGCCGTACGACAGGGTCGGGCTCTTCGCCTTCGGGTCGCACGACTACCTCGCCCAGATCGAGGACGACGGGGAGACCGACGTGGTGCTCGCCGGCGACTTCCACCGGCTCGACCTGCGCTACGACAGGTTCTTCGGCCGGGGCGGCCGCCTGCGGCACGCCGTCACGCTCGGGTACGAGCAGAGCTCGAACCAGGACGGGGAGCGGGCCGGGAGCACACGCCTCCTCGGCACGCGCGTGGAGCTGTCGGCGCCCGTCTCGGAGCCGCTGACCGTGCGCGCCGGCGCCGACGCGCAGCTGGAGCGGTTCGACATCGACATCCGCGAGAACGACGGGGACTTTCCGAGCCGGAACGACCGGGCGCTCGCTCGCCTGTTCACGAGCCGGGAGGACCTCGCCGCAGGGCTCTGGGCCGACGTCGTCCTGCGCCCCGCGCCCGAGCTCGAGGTCGTGCCCGGCGTGCGCGGCGACTTCTTCTCGTCGGGCGGCGAGACCGCGTGGACGGTGGATCCGCGGCTCGCGACGCGGCTGCAGGCGACGCGCAACGTCGCCCTGCTGAGCGCCTTCGGCATGACCCACCAGCCGCCGAGCTTCCTCGGCGCCGTGCCCGGCCTCCAGATCGGCGGCCTGCGCGGCGGCGTGCAGACAGGGCTGCTCGCGAGCGCCGGCGTCGAGCTCCGGCTCCCCGAGGGGATCAAGGCGACGATCTCCGCGTTCCGGAGCGGGTTCTTCGACCTCAGCGACGCGCTCGGCAACCGGCTGCCCGGCACCGACATCGGCCTCGCGCAGCGGGCGGAGCTGCGCGGCACCGGCAGCACCCATGGGCTGGAGATCCACGCGCATCGCAGCCTGTCGAAGCGGGTCGGAGGGTTCGTGTCCTACACCCTCTCGCGCTCGGTGCGCCATGTCGGCCGCGAGACCTTCGACTCGGCCTTCGACCGCCGCCACGTGCTCAACGCCGCCGCCGCGGTCGACCTGGGCCGCGGCTGGAAGCTCGGCGGCAGGACGGTGTTCTACAGCGGCATTCCGATGACCCTCGATTACGACCTCTGGGGGAACGACGGCCTGAACGGGCAGCGACCCGATAACGACGACGAGGACCGCCCGGACACCGAGGAAGACCTCCGGCGTCGCGAGCAGCTGCGCGAGCAGATCGCCCGGTACGTACGAGGGCTGAGCCTGCCGGAGCGGCTTCCGGCGTTCTTCCGGCTGGACCTGCGGCTCGAGAAGCGGTGGGTGCTCAGGGAGGGACGGACCGTCTCGCTCACGGTCGAGGTGCTCAACGCGACGGCCGGCAAAGAGACGCTGCAATACGAGTGCTCGCTCCTGCGCGGCTGCGAGCCGGAGGAGCTCGGGCCCATCGTCATCCCGAGCCTCGGCGGCGAAGCGAGCTTCTGAGCGGCATTGACCTTGCCTCGGTGGAGGTGGAGGCGGCCGCGGCGGACGCGGTGGACCCAGCGCGCGCGGCGCTCGCCGGGGGACCTGAGGAAGCGCCCGCGCCGTGGTCGAGGATCCGCGCCCTCGCAGGCTCTGGCGAGCTCATCCGCGGGCGACGAATGCAGCATGGCTGCGAAAATCTCATGCCGATGCATTGCCCCGGGACGGCGCGTAGACGGCGCCTCCTGGCCATGACGGACAGCGAGGATCCGTGAAGCATGGCAATAAAATTATTGCCAGCACAGCGATCGAAACGAGGACACTGGCTCCGGCATCTGCACGGAACCACGCCTCCGCGTCCTCCAGCGGCGCAAATCATTGCGGCATAACGCAACGATTCGCGCAGCGTCCACGCCGCACGACGGGATGCTCGGCTCACGCGGCTCACACGGACAATGCACGGAGAACGCAACCAGGACCAAGAGCATTGATAAATACCGTTAAACGGCGGCACGAGCGGCGTTCGTGCGCTACCTTGGTTGTTCAGACGCTTTCTGGTCCAGTGTTTGCGAGCATTGCGAGGTGGTGCTGGAGCTGAGAGACCACGAGATATCGCACCGCGATAGACGTTGCCTCACCTCCAGTCACCTACCGCAACCATGAGGGTCAACTGATGAATTTGTATTCCCGCACACTCAGCACGGTTCTCTTCTCGGCGACGCTCGCGGCCACCTCTCTGCCTGCGAGCCAGGCCGAGGCGTCGTCGTCGAGGCAGCATACAAAGGTCGAGCGTCTGGTGTTCCCGGTGACCCTCTCCGACGGCAACACGTACGAGGTGGTCGGCTACCTCTACTATCGCGGCCACACCAAGTATCGCCCCCTTCAGGTGCTCGTCCACGGGCTCACCTACACGCACGCGTACTGGGACATCCCGTCGATGGGCGGACGCGACTATTCCTACGCCCAGCACATGGCGAAGGAGGGCTACGCCGTCCTGGCGCTCGACCTGCTCGGGGCCGGGGAGAGCAGCCGCCCGGACGGCGACTTCCTCGACCTGGCCCAGACGGCCGAGAGCGTGCACCAGGTCATCACCGAGATGCGCACCAGCGGTGGGGTCTTCAAGACGCCTTTCAGCCGCATCGCGCTGGTCGGCCACTCGAACGGCGCCATCGTCAGCACGCTCGTTCAGAGCCTCTACAACGACGCGGACGTCCTCGTCAACACGGGCTTTACCTTCACGCCGCACCCGATCCCGGTCTCCCCGGAGGCGATCTCGGCGCTGCTGCAGACGCCCTATATCGCGATCCCGCCGGAGATACGCACCGACATCTTCTACGACGCGGCGAACGCGGACCCCGCGCTGATCGACTTCGACAATGCCACCATCGCCGACACCTACACACGCGGGCAGTTCCTGGGCCTCCTCGCCGTCTCCGGGGACCCCTCGCTCTCCGGCATCCAGGGCGTGACGAGCCCGGTGCTCATCCAGTTCGGGGAGACGGACGAGCTGCAGCCGGCGTCCTATGTGGACTCCGACGCGGCGCTCTACACCGGCGCCGAGCGCGTCACGACCGCGATCGTCCCGCGCACGGGCCATATCCTCAATGGCCATCGCGGCACGCCGGTCGGCTGGCAGCAGATCGACTGCTGGATTCACCACAACATGGGCTGGTAGCGCTCGAGAGGAGACGCCAGCCGGTCGCGCGCGGCCGGCGCTGCGCGGCGCGTCACCCTCTCATCTCCCTTCCCGCGTCACCCCCGCCCCCCTTCCTGCGAGGCGCTGCCAGGAGCGGCTCGGCGCTCGCGAGGTGCACCGCCACCTGCGGCGCCTGGCCGGCTTGGCGGCCGCTGCCCGGGCTCTATGCTGCCCCCATGCGCGAACGGCTCGCCAAGACGCTCGGGGAGGTCTTCTGGACCGATCTCCGCGCCCACGCGGCCCGCGATGGGATCATCCTCGTCGCGGCCGACCTCGACCTCCTGGACGTCGGCGAGGCCGTCGCCTCGAACGACGCCGCCGCGGTCCAGGCCTGGATCGCGGCCGGCAAGCTGACCAAGCCGACGGCCGAAGACCTCACGCGCTGGCCGCTCCAGCGCGATCTGCGCTTCGTGTCCCTCGTGGTCGCGCCGTTCGTGCTTGTGCGCCGGCCGGCCCCGCCTCTGCCCTCCTGAGGCGCGTAAGGCGGGCCCCCGTCGGGGCGACCGCGCGACCCGCGTCGAGGCGAGGGGCCTTGTTGCCGCATCCTCGTCCCACGCGCGAGCCCACATGCCCTCCGGCGCTCGGATGCAGCGGCCCGAGGCGCGCCGTTGTCACGCCGTGGTATCCTCGCCCGCATGCGCCGGTTCGAGTTCGTGCAGGGGACGAGCGCCAAGTTCTGGATGGCCGACGTGGACGACAGGACGTTCGTCGTCGTCTACGGCCGGCTGGGCACCGCCGGGCAGCGCAAGGAGAAGGCGTTCCCCACCGCGGAGGCCGCGGCGCGCGAATGCGAGAAGAAGATCGCGGAGAAGCTCCGGGAGGGGTACCAGGAAGTCGGCGCGCCCGCCGCCGCCGCGCCCGCGCCGAGCGCCGCCCCGCCGCCGGCGAAGCTCGAGCTGCCTCCCCGCGTGCGGCCCGGCGACGCCACCGAGGCGCAGCGGAGGGCCGCCGTCCACGCGCTCTCCGCGCTCGCCGCCGCGCGCGGCCGGCGGAGCTGGGCCCTCGGCCGCGCCGTCCGCCGCGCCCGCCGCGCGCTCGAGC